>JAZOLR010000260.1:0-12923 GCA_045653255.1 Eubacteriales bacterium
ACAATCAGTGCATTGGTTCGAGGTGTCCGTTCAGATGAAAAAGAAAATAGCGTTTATCTGTGTTCATAACTCTTGCAGAAGTCAGATTGCCGAAGCTCTCGGAAAGCACTTGCGTGGTGATGAGTTTGACTTTTACTCGGCTGGTACGGAAACGAAACCACAGATCAATCAAGATGCGGTACGGCTAATGAAGAAGCTTTACGGCATCGATATGGAGCTGACACAGTTCAGCAAAACCATCGACAAGATGCC
This sequence comes from Eubacteriales bacterium, assembly GCA_045653255.1. GTDB lineage: Bacteria > Bacillota > Clostridia > Oscillospirales > CAG-272 > UBA1740. Next base: position 253 of record JAZOLR010000260.1, read on the forward strand.
GCAACCCGACATTGCAATCTCAATGGGCTGTGACGTTGGATGTCCCTACATCGGCAGAGCTTTCGATGATGATTGGGGCTTGCCCGATCCAACGGGAAAGAACGATGCGGATTTTATTGATGTCATCAAGGAGATTGAGTCGCACATAAAAAATATACGATAAACAAATTCCAATTTAGCAAACAGAATAGAACGAACCCCGACAAAAAAATGTCGGGGTTATCTCTTTGTTTTATGCGGTTCAAATTTATTATCCGTAGGGGTGTTAGGTGATTTTTCCGATAAGAATATCACCCATTACGCTCTCTGTCTTTTGATTTTATATTTGCTTTGTGACAATTTTACTCTAGTATATTGGACGTAATGTAATCCACACCCCAGGAAATAAGCGTTTCGGCTCTTTCCTTGCTGTCAACTGTCCAGCAGTTGACCTTCATTCCTGCTTCGTGGTATATGTCGACGTCGAGTTTTTCTACAACAAGCGCGTCGAAGATTCTGTCGCTCGGCTCGCTGAACAGATACTGCGCGGACTGTGTGGGAAGCAATACTCTGATTTTCTTCAAGTTGTCGTAGCAGAATGATATAAACGTAGTGCTTTCAAGGTATTCAAAGCCCTTGATAATTTCAATAATCTTTGCGATTTCCTCGTCTGTGAATGCGGATTTCAGTTCAAGAACGCAATGCTTTTCGTATTTTTTACATATTTTCACGTAGTCTTCAAGCGCGCAGGGGCGGAGGTCGTTTCTGTCTTTCGTGCCGTCGCGGTCAAAAAGCACAACACTCTCGGAAAGTTCAAGCGAGACTTCTTCAACGTTTATCTTTTCGCCTGCGACACGGAAAAGGTCTATATCGTGGCATATCACAAACTTTCCGTCTCCCGTTCTATGTACGTCGGTTTCAACACCGTAGTATGAACGGTTTCCCGCCGCAACAAACGCAGCGCAAGTGTTCTCTTTTTCAATACCCGATACACCTCTGTGCGCTACCATAAGCGTATTTTTTCTATCAACTTTTATAGTGTTCATTTTTTATATACCTCTTTTGTTTTTTCTGTGTCCTATGTTAGTGATTAGCGTTTAGAGAACAGAGTGGTTGGTTTACTGTTCGCTTTTCTCTTCCTACTGTCCGCTACTCATTTCGCCGATAGTGACAAATAGTAAACTGCGCCGTTTGTTTTTATTGCGAGGGTTTCGGTTTTCGCTTGGTCTTTCCCGCGTTTTTTGTATCGCGCTATTCCCTCGCCCGTCATTTTTGCGAGGCTTTCGGTCTTCGTCCACAGTCTTTAGAAATCGTCTTTCGTGGGGTCGGCTATAAGTGACGCGTAATCGTCGGGCAAAAAAAATCTCTCGCCTATCTTTTCGTGCTGGTAGGAAAGCGGCAAATCCTCGTTTTTCGCTTTCTGCACGTCTACGCCGAGGGCGGATATGTTGCTGAACGCATCGAAGGCTATCACCAACTCACCGTCATATTCGTCAAGGTTGTAAACGCGCTTGCCGTCAAAGGCTTTCGCTTTTTCTTCCTTTTCAAGTCCGTCATAGAAAACGGCGCAAACGGCTAGGTCCTCGCTATGAGAAAAGGAGAACAAAACATCTCCGTCTTCGCCCGAAAAACACGGCTTTTCGTTCTCTTTTGCCGAAAAAATCGGCAATTTTGAGAACTTTTGTTTACAAAAATCAGTTAAAAATGCAACGTTTGCCTCTCTTCCGGCGGCGTGTTTTCTCTGAATTTCACCGTCTTTTTCCTTTATAGGCGAGAGGATATAGTCGCGGTAAAAAGCGTCTTTTGCCTGCGCTTTTTCTCTTACTTCACACAAAGATGTCGCGGATATGTTTTTTATGCCTATTATTATCATAAAAATACCCCTTACAATAGTTATTTTTTCGCTATAGTTTGGTTATGATATTCGCTTTTTTATTAGAAAATTCTCCCGTTTTTATCACCTTGGTTTTAGAAGTCCAACATTACGGGGAGTATCATCGGTTTGCGCTTGGTTTTCGCATAGAGAGCCGATGAAAGTGCATCGCGGAGATTGGATTTCAGTTCATTCCAATCGCGCACACCGTTTGAAAGTGATTTTTCAATATTGCGCGCGGCGAGTTTCTTTATATCTTCCATCAACTCTTCCGACTCGCGCACGTAGACGAATCCGCGCGAGACTATGTCGGGTCCTGAAACGAGCATTCCTGCGGTCATATCTACCGTTGCGGCGACTATGATAATTCCGTCTTGCGAGAGAATTTTTCTGTCGCGCAATACTATATTGCCGACGTCTCCTACACCCGAGCCGTCAATGAGAAGTCTGCCCGAGGGAACGCTTCCGTTCCAACGCGCGCCGTCTTCGGTCACTTCAAGCACGCGGCCGTTTTCACCGATGAAAATATTCGTCGGGTTTATACCCATAAACTCGGCTATAGCCTTGTGCGCGTAAAGGTGTTTTGCCTCTCCGTGAATGGGCATAAAGAATTTCGGCTTGACAAGCGCGAGCATCAGTTTGAGTTCCTCGCTACACGCGTGACCCGATACGTGAACGTCTGCAACGGAGTCGTTTACAACGTCGATGCCGTTCATAACAAGCGCGTTTATTATTTTTCCTATGAGTTTTTCGTTGCCCGGAATGGGGCTTGAACTGAGTACGACAAGGTCGTCTGCACCGAGTTTCACTCTGTCGTGCTCGTTGAACGCCATACGGTAAAGCGCGGACATCGGCTCGCCCTGACTTCCCGTGGTAATGAGAGTGAGGTTTTCGTGGTTGTATTTCTTTATTTCTTTTATATCTATTATCGTGCCTTCGGGGGCGGAGATGTATTCAAGTTCCTGCGCCGCGCCGACTACGTTCGTCATACTTCTGCCTATAACCGCGACTTTTCTGCCGTGTCGCACGCTCGCGTCTATTATCTGCTGTACGCGGTGGACGTTTGACGAAAACGTGGCAATTACTATTCTCTTCTTTTTGTTGTGCGTAAAGATTGATTCAAGAGACTTTCCGACGTTTTTTTCTGACGGAGTGTAGCCTACGCGCTCTGCATTCGTCGACTCGCCGAGCATCAACACAACGCCCTCGTTTCCTATCTCGCCTATTCTTGTGAGGTCCATCATTTTTCCGTCGATGGGGGAGACGTCAAGTTTGAAGTCGCCCGTGTGGAAGACCGTACCGACAGGAGTTTTTATCGCAAGGGCGCACGCGTCTGCTATCGAGTGGTTGACGTGTACAAATTCCGCGCGGAAAACACCGAGGGTGATAACGTCGCCTGCGACAACCGAGCGAAGTTCGGTATGCCATGGAAGGTCATATTCTTCAAGTTTTCTTGCAAGTATGCCGAGGGTGAGAGCCGTGCCGTATATCGGTACGTTTATACTGCGTAAAAAGAACGGTATACCGCCGATGTGGTCCTCGTGACCGTGGGTGAGCAGTATTGCGTGTATCTTATGCGCGTTTGCTTCAAGGTAGGAAATATCCGCGATAACGAGATCAACTCCGAGCATATCGTCATCGGGGAAAGAAAGTCCGCAGTCGACAACGATTATATTGTCTTCGTATTCCAAAACCGTGAGGTTTTTACCTATTTCCTGAAGTCCGCCGAGCATCATTACCTTCAAAGGCGAGCGAGCGCGTTTGTTTTGGCGTTTGCCCTCGCGGAGATTTTGCTTGTCGCTTACGACGGTGGGTCTGTTTCCCTCAAGTCGCTCTTTGTGTGTGCGACGGGAGTTTTCGGGTTTCTTTGATTTTTGTGTTTTTTGTGTTTTTTCTGTTTTTTGCGAGGGCTTTGCCTTGCCTTTCTTCGAAGATTCGGCAATCATTTCTTCGGCTTCCGCCTTTTCAAGTTTTTCAAACTTTTCTATATCCGCGGATTTCTTTTTTCTGTATCTCTGTTGAGAGTTTTTTGCATTATTGGCGGATTTTTTCGTATTGTTTTGCTTTTTCGCCCCGTTTGAGTTGTATTTCTTCTGTTGAGTCTTTGTTTCTTTTTCTTTGTTGTTTTTTTCCATTTATTTCACCTTTTTCAGATTTTTGAATTGTCTACTTTTCTTTCACGAGAAAGAAAAGTAGCAAAAGAAAGCGACACTATTGGGATTTTTATTATATTACGAGACTCTGTCGGTTTGTTTGGGAAATTCCTGAAGTGTGTCGCTTTTATTCATCATTCATTTCACGCAAGCGAAACATCATTGGCCGAAGGTCAACATCATTTGCGAAGCAACTTCATTTGCAAAGCAACTTCATTTGCGAAGCAACATCATTTTGCCGTAGGCAAACTTTCATCTCCGCGCGGAAAAAAACTATGATTTTGTCATAGTTTCAAAAAATTTATAACGAAAAGGGGGAGAAAAAACACTCAATGCCGATCCGAGCGTTTACCTTTTTCGTATTTTTACACGCACGTAAAGGAAAATTTCATTTCCTTCTTTGCCATTATTTTACCACATTATAACGCAAAAATCAAGTCTTTTACAAATTTGCGGTGATAAAGTAGGTGACAACGCTTGACAACGCGCAACAAAAAACCAAAATTCCCACGCGCAAAACCCACAAAAAGACTTTTTTCTTTTTTTCCCTATTCGGCGAAACTACGCTTTCTTTTACTATGCGGTTTGCCTCTTCCAATATGTCGGTTTTCTTGTAACTTTTCTCGCAGACTTCGGGTTTCATAAAAAAATACGCCTCGTAAAAATATTTACTGTCGTTTGCCTTGTAAACCACAACACGTCTTTCGCACCCTTTTACCATTTCTTTCTCCTTTTTATATTAACGCAAGATTTTTTCTTTTGTCTATTATTTGGAAAATCCTTTCGCGCATATTCACAAAATGAAAAAATAAAGAGAAAAAAGACGAAGATTTTTTCTTCGTCTTTTTTGGTATTTTGCCCGTGGGCTAACAGTTTCGCTTTCAAACGGTGTTTGCCTTCGCAAAATAGCGTTTTCTGCGAGACAAATTATGTTTTTCCGCTAAAAATAAATTACTTCTTTCTTCCGAAAAGGAAACCGAGGAAACCGCCCTGATTAGACTTCTGTGTCTGCTGGGGTTGTGCCTTTGCCTTTTCTTCTGCCTTTTCCTCTGCGGGTTTTTCTTCCGCTGCGGGTGCAGTCTCTTCCGCCTTTTCTTCTGCGGGTGCTTCTGCATCTTCTTTTACTTCTTCGGTTACAACTTCTTCTGCAGCCTTTTCTGCTTTCTTTTCCTTCTTCTTTGTGGGTTTCTTTTCAATTACAACTTCGTAACTGTCGTCGAGAAGGTCGTCAATCTTGATACCGAAAAGTTTCTTTATCTCGATGAGTTTTTCTGCTTCGGGATAGGACTGACCTGCTTCCCACTTGTATACTGCCTGTCTTGATACGCCAACGAGTTTCGCAAAAGTTTCCTGAGAATAACCGTTTGCCTTGCGCAATTTAACTATTTTTTCACTGTAAGTCATAATGTAAACTCCTTATTTATGTATTCGGATTTTTTATTTATATAAAAGGGTTTTCGCCCTGTTGAAACCTTTTGGCTTCAATTGCATTGATAGCGCATCAATCGTCAATAGCCTTGTACTCTATCTCTGCTTCATCGTCCCACGCGATATAGGTCATACTGTCGAGCAACCACTCGCCGTCTTCGGTCTTTATCATATCAAATTCTTTTTCTCTTATTTGATAGCCTTTCGTCTGCGAGAGTTTGACTTCAATCTTCACACGCGCTTTGTCGCTTGTCTTTTCTATGACTTCCATACTGTCAAAGTCATACTCGACTTCTGCGTTTATGTAATTTTCTCTTTTCGTATAAACGCAAAGTCCCGAAGTCAAGTCAATATATTCCGCGTATCCTGCGTACACCGTACCGTCGGAGACGGACGAGAGTTTGGTGGTGAAAATCACGTTGCAAACTCCCGAACTGTAAACTTTACTTACCAATTTTCGCAAATCGTCGGTGTTTTCAATGCCGTTTGCAGAGAGAAATTCTTTGTCGGCGGGACTGTAGTTGCCCATTGCTTGCGCCGTTATACCGACGTTTTCGGTAATATAGGGAATGCCTTTTCCGTAGAAAATGTCATTCACTAACACGGACTGCTCTACAAGCGGTCTTGCCGCCGCCAAGAGTTCTTCGTCTGTCGGCTTTTTCTCACACGCAGAAAGCGCAAAAACTGTGAAGATTACAAGAAAAATGACTACTAATCTTTTCATTTTCTTGAAATTATTCTTATTCATCTCCGTTTTCGCCCTCGCCGTCTTCGTAATCTTCGCCCTCGTCGAGTTCTTCTATTTCACCTGCGTCGAATTCTTCTTTTTCTTCTACTGCGCCGTCTTCGCCTTCGGGGATTTCTTCAATTACTGCATTCTCGGCTTCTTCTGCGAGTTTTTCAATCTCTTCTTCCTTTTCCGCACGGGTAAAGGTCATTACTTTCGCGTCCTCGGCAGGTCTCATTACGATAACGCCTGCGGCACTTCTTGAATAGGTGGGTATTCCCGAAACGGGGGTTCTGATAATTGTCGCGTCGTCGGTTATTATCATTATATCGTCGTCTTCGCTAACCGTTGCTATTGCCGCGAGTTTGCCCGTCTTTTCGCTTACCTTCTGACAAGCGACACCGTGACCGCCTCTGTTCTTCATTGAACGGAATTCGTCAAACTCTACGCGCTTTCCAAATCCGTTTTCGGTCATCGTTATAAGGTACTTGCCCTCTTCAACGAGTGTAAGTCCGACAACTTCATCGTCCTCGCGAAGTCTTATACCGCGTACTCCGCGCGCGCCGCGTCCCATAACGCGAACGTTTTCTTCTGTAAATCTTACTGCAAGTCCGCTCTTTGCCGCGAGTATAATATCGCTTGCGCCCTTCGTGTGACGTACAAAGAGAAGTTCGTCGCCCTCGTCGAGAGTTATCGCGCGTTTTCCTCCTACTCTCTGATATTCAAATTCGGAGAGAAGCGTTCTCTTGATTACGCCGCGCTTCGTCGCCATTGTGAGATATTCCTCACCTGCAAAGCCGTCAACCGCCATAATTGCGGTAACTCTTTCGCCCTGCTCAAACTTCAAGATATTCGAGAGGTGAGTACCCTGCGCCGTTCTTCCAAATTCGGGTATTCTATATACCTTCTTTGCGAAGACTTTGCCGAGATTTGTAAACATAAGCAAGTATGCGTGGCTGTTTGCAACTATTACGGTATCAACGAAGTCTTCTTCTTTCGTCTTCATTGCGTTGACACCCTTTCCGCCTCTGTGTTGTGCGGTGTAGGTCGATGCGTCAAGACGCTTTATATATCCGCTCTTCGTCATTGTTACAACGCAGGAACGGCGTGCGATAAGGTCTTCGTCCTCTATTCCGTCGACGGGGCCCGCGATAAGTGTGCGTCGCTCGTCGGAGAACTTGCCCTTTATCTCAAGAAGTTCTTCTTTTATTATGTCTTTTATCTTCGAGTCATCTGCGAGAATTTCTTCAAGTTCGGCAACCGTTACCTGAAGTTTCGCAAGTCTTTCTTCTATCTTCTGTCGCTCAAGTCCTGAAAGTTTTCCGAGTGTCATTTCGACTATTGCCTGTGCCTGAATCTCGGAAAGACCGAACGCAAGTTGAAGTTTTTCTTTTGCATCGGTGACAGACTCCGACTTCTTTATTATTTCAATTATCTCGTCGATGTGGTCTATCGCTATCTTGTAGCCCTCGTAGATATGCATTTCCGCACGTGCTTTTTTGAGGTCGAATTCTACTCTTCTTCTTACAATCTGGTCTTGGAACTCGATATAGTGGTCGAGTATCTCGGGAAGCGAGAGAATTTTCGGTTCGCCCTTGACAAGTGCGAGCATATTAACCGCGCAAGTGTCCTGAAGTTGAGAGTATTTGTAAAGTTGGTTGAGAACAACTTCGCCGTTTGCGTCTCTGCCGTATTCAACAACGATACGCATACCGTTTCTTCCCGACTCGTCGCGGAGTGCGGTAATTCCCTCTATCTTCTTGTCTTTATAGAGGTTTGCTATGCTCTCAACAAGTAAACTTTTGTTTACCTGATAAGGAATTTCCGTAAATATAATTCTTCTGTTTTCTTCTTCTATATGCGCCTTTGCACGTACTGTTATCTTACCTCTGCCCGTTGTATACGCGTCGAGAATTCCCTTTGTACCGCAAATAATACCGTAGGTCGGGAAGTCAGGACCTTTTATAAACGTCATAAGGTCAAGCGCCTTACATTCGGGGTTTTCCATTCGGAAAATAATTCCGTCAACGACTTCGCCGAGATTGTGAGGAGGAATGTTCGTTGCCATACCGACAGCGATACCGACGCTACCGTTTACAAGCAAGTTAGGAAATCTTGAAGTAAGTACGGTAGGCTCTTTTCTCGAGTTGTCGAAGTTGGGAACGAATTCAACGACGTCTTTTTCAATATCGCGCATCATCGCGCTTGCCATACGCGACATTCTCGCCTCGGTGTAACGGTATGCCGCCGCTGCGTCGCCGTCTATGTTACCGAAGTTTCCGTGACCTTCAACGAGGGGATAACGCAAGTTAAAGGGTTGCGCCATTCTTACCATTGACTGATAAACAGACGCGTCACCGTGGGGGTGGTATCTACCGAGAACGTTACCTACTGTGGTAGCGGACTTGTAGAAGGGTATGTCGTGGGTAAGACCGTCTTCAAACATAGCGTATAAAATACGTCTTTGTCCCGGTTTCATACCGTCGCGCACGTCGGGGAGCGCACGGCTCGTAATAACGCTCATGGAATATTCGATAAAGGACTGCTTTACCTCTTTTTCCATATTGCGCTCGACTATTTTCTGGTCGGGAAATTCTATATTGCCCGTTGCCTGATTTACTGATTGTTTGCTCATTTTTTACCGTCCTTATATGTCAAGGTTTTCCGCAAAGCGCGCGTTCTGTTCAATAAATTCTCTTCTCGGCTCTACAAGGTCACCCATAAGTACCGAGAACATTTCATCACACGCAATTGCATCGCCTATCTCTACCTTGAGAAGCGTTCTCTTTTCGGGGTCCATAGTGGTTTCCCAAAGTTGATGGGGGTCCATTTCACCAAGACCTTTGTAACGCTCTGCTTCTACTCTGCCGCCGAGTTCCTCTATTATCGCGTCTCTCTCTGCTTCCGTGAAAGCGTACTTTTCCTGCTTTCCCTTCTTTATCTTGTAAAGCGGGGGTTGTGCAAGATAAACGTGTCCTTTTTCTATTACCTCACGCATGTGTCTGTAGAAGAACGTGAGAAGAAGTATTCTGATGTGAGAACCGTCGACGTCGGCATCCGCCATAATTATTATTTTGCCGTAGCGGAGTTTTTCAATATCAAATTCGTCACCGATACCGCAACCGAGAGCCTGAACTATAGGTTGAATAGACTGATTTCCGTATACTTTGTCTATTCTGCTCTTTTCTACGTTAAGTACTTTACCGCGAAGGGGAAGAATTGCTTGATAACGGCTGTCTCGTCCGTCCTTTGCAGAACCGCCTGCGGAATCTCCCTCTACGAGATAGATTTCGGTGAGTTCTTTTCTCTTTTCCTGACAGTCGGCGAGTTTACCCGGGAGAGTTGAGCCTTCGAGAGGATTCTTTCTTCTCGTTGCTTCTCTTGCCTTTCTTGCCGCCTCGCGAGCGCGAGACGCTTCAAGAGACTTTTCAATTATCATTTTCGCGGACGTGGGATGCTCTTCCAAAAATTCCGCGAGTTTCGTCGACATAAGACCGTCAACGAGCGTTCTCATCTCGGAGTTGCCGAGTTTCGCTTTCGTCTGGCTTTCAAACTGCGCGTCTGTGAGTTTTACGCTAATTATTACGCAAAGACCTTCACGCACGTCATCACCCGAAAGATTTTTGTCGGCGTCTTTCAATATACCCTTTTTACGCGCGTAGTCGTTTATAACTCTCGTTATCGCGTTTTTGAAGCCTGTCTCGTGAGTACCGCCCTCAATTGTCGCCATATTGTTGGCAAACGAGATAATGCTCTCGTTGTAGCCTGTGTTGTACTGCATCGCTATCTCGGCGATAGAGCCGTCTTTTTCACCCTTCATATAGATAACTTCGGGGTGAATTACCTGATAGTGATTTATAGTGTTGAGATATTCAACGAATGAAACTATACCGCCCTCATAGTGAAGTACTTCTTCTTTTATTTCTTCTTCGCCGTTCAATTTTCTCTCGTCGCGGAGGATGATTTTTACACCTGCATTGAGAAATGCCTGCTCACGCATACGGCGGAGTATGGTCTCATATTCAAATACTGTTTCTTCGAATATAGTCGGGTCGGGTTTGAAACGCACGTAAAGACCGTGACCGTCACAGTCGCCCTCGCACTTGAAAGGACGCGCAACCTTTCCGTATTCAAATCTTTCGGAGTATTTCTTTCCGTCACGGCAGTTTTCTACTTCTACCCATTCGGAAAGCGCGTTAACTACCGACGCACCAACACCGTGAAGACCGCCTGCAATCTTGTATCCTTCACCGCCGAATTTTCCTCCCGCGTGAAGTACCGTGTAAACTACTTCAAGGGTGGGAAGTCCGAGTTTTTCATTCATACCGGAGGGAATTCCTCGTCCGTCGTCCTTTACGGAAACGCTGTTGTCCCCGTGTAACGTCACGACTATGGCGTCGCATTCGCCCGCAAGAGCCTCGTCTATAGAGTTGTCAACAATCTCGTATACAAGATGGTGAAGACCTCTTATAGATGTCGAGCCGATATACATACCGGGTCTTTTTCTTACAGCCTCAAGTCCTTCAAGAACTTGTATTTGACTGTCGTCATATCCGTGCTTTTCGCTCATTTCTGCCATTTCAATTTCCTTTTCTTACAATTTGCTTTATCTTGATTTGTTTATTTACTAAAATTTTATATCAACTCTATTAGTGATTAGTTTTTAGAGTATTTATTTTTTCTTCTCACTCATCAGAATTTTCTTCTGCGTTCATTCTCGAAAGAAGTCCCGTAGTTGAAATTCTTGAAAGTCTTATGCGGTATGACTTTTCTTTATCCTCGTAGATAATAAAACTTCTCGGAATATCGTCGTCTCCGTACTCAACTTTTCCTTTTTTCTGATTTTGGGAAAGAAGTGTTTTCGTATGGCGTGATATGGTAGAAGTGTCCATATCAAATATGCCTATTATTTTTTTCTTTTTAAGTGTCTGACCGTTGCCCGTATGAAGATACATACTTTCCGTTTTCCACCTTTATTACGTTTGTTTCTATTCTTTCAAATTCGCTCTTGTCGCACGCGCTTATAATTATTTGTCTTTCTTCTTTTCCCGACAAAACGTATTTTCTGCGTTTTTCGTCAAGTTCAGACAAAACGTCGTCAAAGAGGAATACGGGATATTCCCCGCTTTCCTCACGGCAAACTTCTCCTTCCGCCAATTTGAGAGCAAGAACTATTGACCTTTGTTGTCCTTGTGATGCGAAATGCCTTGCCGCAAGACCGTTTATTTTTATTTCAATATCGTCGCGATGCACGCCAAAGAGGGTACAGCCTGCCGCCATCTCTCTTTGAAGGTCGGATTTGAAAAGTTCTTTATATTTTTTCTCTTGTTCTTCTTTTGTGCCGTAGACGTCGGAAATATATTCAAGAGAAAGTTCTTCTTTTCCGTCGGAAATTTCCGAGAGAATTTTTTTCGCGTGGGTTTCTATTTTTTTGAGATATTCAACTCTTGCCGTGTTTATATACGCCGCGCGAGAGGAAAGAGCCTCACTCCAAGAGTCAATCTGCTCACGCTCAAAATAAAATCCCTTTTGCGCGTCTTTCAGTATACTGTTTCTGTTTTTTAATATCTTGTTATACTGCGAATATACAGACATATACATCGGCTTTATCTGTGATATACCTATATCCATAAACTCGCGTCTTCCTGACGGACCTTCTTTTACAAGATACAAATGTTCAGGGAAAAACAAAACCGCGCGAAAATGACCTATCATATCCGTCATTTTCTTTTCTTCTGCGCCGTTTCTCCACTTCTTTTTCTCGTTTCCGTATGCGCGGTAGGCAAGAGAGCCGTTTCTTTTGTTCCCCTCATATTCAAGTTCAATTGAAAAACCGTCTTCCCCTATCTTTTTCAGTTCGTCATCAGATGCCAAACGAAAACTTTTTCCGCGAGAAAAATAGTATATAGCCTCTATTACGTTAGTCTTTCCCTGCGCGTTGTTTCCGTACAGAAGATTGACACCCGAAGAAAATTCTATATCCGCTTTTTCTATGTTACGAAAAGTGTTGACTTTTAATTTTTTTATTCTCATAGATTTTTTATGTCCGCAGACGGACAGTCGAGGACGCCTGTCCCTACAATCAGTTTTCTATCATTCTGACGGGAAGAACCATATAGAAGAAGTCTTCGTCTTCAAGTTTTTCTGCGGGGGTTATAGTCATACTCTGTGTCGCGCCCTTGAACGAAAGCACAACCTTTTCACCAACTGCCGCTTTTATACTGTTACTGAGGTATCTGCCGTTGAACGCAATGTTGAGTTCTCCGCCGTCGGTTGCCGCAGGTACTTCGTCGTAAACTTCACCGCTGACGGATTTCGACGTAAGAGAAAGCATTCCGTCGGAAATAGTGAGTTTTACGTAAGAGCGCTGATTTCTTTCTTCTGCTATAAGGTTTGCTCTTTCAAGACTTGCTTCAAGTCTCTTTTTGTCTATTACTACGTGTATTGTCTGTTCTTTCGGGATAATTCTGTTGTAGTCTATATATTCTTCGTCAATTATTCTTGTGAAGGA
>JAZOLR010000261.1:0-19285 GCA_045653255.1 Eubacteriales bacterium
AGTTATATGACGTACGCTCCCATCATATACGTCTCCGCACTCACGGGTCAGCGTGTAGACAATATATATGAAATGATAAACCGCGTATTCGAAGAATCGAGAAAGCGCGTCACAACGGGAATGCTCAACGACGTGCTAAACGATGCAATGACTCGTCACCAACCCCCGTCAGATAAGGGTAAGCGTCTCAAACTTTACTATATGACGCAGGCAAGCGTAGCACCTCCGACGTTCGTTATATTCTGCAATAGCGCGGAACTTTTCCACTTCTCGTATCAGAGATATATAGAAAACTGTATTCGTGAAACGTTCGGCTATCTCGGCACACCCGTGCGAATGGTAATACGCCAACGCGGAGAAGAGAACGAGAAATAAGACCTATAAAGGAAAACAAAAATGTTTGTAGATAATATAAAAGTATACTTAAAGGCAGGAAACGGCGGAAACGGCGCTATCTCCTTCCGCCGCGAGAAATACGTTCCCGCAGGCGGACCTGACGGCGGAGACGGCGGCAGAGGCGGAAACGTCATCGTGCGTGTAGATCCGGGCTCAAACACGCTTCTTGCGTATAGATATAAAAGAAAATTCACCGCCGAAAACGGCGAAAATGGAAAAGGCGATAAATGTCACGGCAGAAACGGAAAAGATATCGTCATTCTCGTTCCGCCGGGAACACTTTTGAAAGAACCCACCACGGGAAAAATAATATTCGATATGTCTCTTGACCGCGAGTTCGTTATATGCAAAGGCGGCAGAGGCGGCTGGGGGAACAGACACTTTGCGACCCCCACACGCCAAATCCCCCGATTTGCGAAAAACGGAACTTTAGGCGAGGAAAAAGAAGTCCTGCTTGAACTCAAAATGATAGCAGACGTAGGACTTATAGGCTTCCCGAACGTAGGTAAGTCGTCAATACTCTCGCGCATATCCGCGGCGAAACCGAAGATAGCAGACTATCACTTCACGACCTTGTCGCCCAATCTCGGCGTGGTATCCACGGGCGAGGGCAAAGGCTTCGTTGCCGCAGATATCCCCGGTCTTATCGAAGGCGCGTCTGACGGTCTCGGGCTCGGACACGAATTCTTGCGCCACGTTGACCGCTGCCGTTTGCTTTTGCACGTTGTTGACGTGTCAGGCATAGAGGGAAGAGACCCTGCGGAAGATATGGAAAAAATCAATTACGAACTTGAACGTTATAGTCCCGAACTTGCAGAAAGACCGCAGATAGTAGTCGCTAATAAGTGCGATATACTCGGCGATGACTACGACTACTCGGAGTTTGAACAGTACGTAAAAGATAACTACGGCATATCCCCCATATACGTTTCCGCCGCAACGGGAAAAGGACTTGATGCCCTCGTAGCAAAAGTCCGCGACGAACTTGAAAATCTCCCCGAAGTCACAGTCTATGAACCCGAAGTCACCCCCGAAGAACAGATAGGATTCAGAGCAAATACAACGGCAGATACGACAGTGCGCCGCGAAAACAACACCTTCTACGTAGAGGGCGAATGGCTTCTCAATCTTATGGGACAGATAAACTTCGACGATTACGAGTCGCTTAACTACTTCCAGCGCTCACTTCAGAAAAACGGAGTTATCGACCTATTAAAAGAAAAAGGCATAAACGACGGCGATACCGTAAATATATACGACTTCGAATTCGACTTCGTGTATTGATAATACAAAAAACACCCCGAAACTTTCATCTCAAAAGTTTCGGGGTATTCTTCTTTATATAGTCAAATTAAGCGCATATCCTGCGATAATTCCGACAACTGCCGAAAGACAAATAACTATAATCGGATGAGTTTTCTTCTTGAATACAAGCACCATAGCGCCTACCGTTATGACAAGCGAAATATAAAGCGATATATCAGAAAAAGAAAATCCGCTAAAGCCGTCAGGCAAAAATACGGTCTTCACCATAGAAAGCACCGCAACGCCGATGAGACCGGGCACTGCCGCTTTGAGTCCGTACATACAAGCCTTTACGTACTTGTTTGTCTTGAATGCGTCGAATATTCTCGCAACTATCAAAATTACAATGAAAGAGGGGAGAATAACGCCGAGAGTAGCACAAGCACCGCCAATAAGACCCGAAAGTCCGCCGAGTTGCTCTGTACCAACGTAAGTAGCAATATTAACCGCAAAAGGACCAGGTGTGCTCTCGCTTACCGCAACGAAGTCGATAAGTTGTGCTTCCGTCAACCATCCCTTTTCAAGCACTGCTTGTTGAATGAGGGGAAGCATCGCATATCCGCCGCCAAACGTGAAAAGTCCTATGCGGAAAAACGTAAGGAGTAATTCAAGCAAAATAGGCATTACTTATTCCTCCTTCTGTCTCTCAAAAGAGAATATATAAGACCGAATACAGCGCATCCGATTATAACGAATATAAGGTTTATATCCACAAACGCAGATACAAGGAATGCAATAGCCATAATCGTGTAGGACGCCCATTCTTTAGGCGTTTTCTTGAACATCATATAAAGAGCCTTGAATATAAGCGCAAGCACGCCTGCACGTATACCGTAGAAAGCGTATCTGACCGCTCTGTAATCGTAAAACTCGCGCAAAAGGTACGCGATAGCCGATATGAGAAGATAAGAGGGAAGCACCACACCAAAGGTAGCGCAAGCCGCGCCGAATACACCTGCCACGCGATAACCTACGAAAGTAGCGGAGTTTATCGCTATAGGTCCGGGTGTAGATTCCGCAATCGCTATTATATCGTGTATATCGTCGTCGGATATCCAGCCCTTGTTTTCAACCGTCTCTCGTTGAATAATCGGTATCATTGCATAACCGCCGCCAAACGTAAACGCACCTATCTTAAAGAACACGCAGAAAAGTTGCAACGCTCTTTTAAAATTAAATTTCTTCATTCTGCCCTCGCAAAATTAGTCCGCAATATAAGCGCGCTTGATTCTTACTGCAACGCGAGGTCTGTCAGAAAAGTCTGTCGGTATAGAAGCAATTTCGTCAACTGTGTCGATACCCTCGATGACCTTACCGAAAGCCGCGTAAGAGCCGTCAAGATGAGGAGCGTCCGCATGCATAATAAAGAACTGAGAAGAAGCGGAGTTAGGAGCCATAGAGCGAGCCATAGAAATAACGCCGCGTGTGTGCTTGAGGTCGTTTTTGAATCCGTTTGCCGCGAATTCGCCGACTATCTTTTCGTCAGCACCGCCCATACCGTTACCGAGCGGGTCGCCGCCCTGAATCATAAAACCGGGAATAATACGGTGGAAAGTAAGTCCGTCATAAAATCCTTCGGATACAAGTTTCTCAAAGTTTGCTACAGTCTTGGGGGCAATTTCGGGATAAAGTTCGAGTTTTATCTCTTTGCCGTTTTCCATTTCAATTACTATCATTGTTTTTACCTCTCATAAATATTTATTTGTGTATTTGAATAAACTAGTATAAAATAAAAGGGGGAAGACTATGGGGGAAAACCGTGTAAATTTTACCTATTACGCATCAGTTATTATATGCGTCTTGGGTGTGCTTTTTTCTTTATATATTGCTTTTCGTTATCTTTTTTTAGGCGTGTTGCCTTTTTGCATAGCGTGGGGAGTTGCGTTTTCTATCCGCCCACTTACAGAGCACTTGCACAAAAGAATAAAAGTGCCGAAAAAAGTTCTGAATTTTTCTTTTGTGCTTGTTGCACTTTTGTTGCTGCTTTCCGTGCTTTTCATAATATCCGACAGATTAGTTACCGAAATCCGCGGACTTATCTCTCACGCGAATGAAAATCCGACAGTAATAAGCGACACAGTAGAAAAAATAAACAGTCTTATCCTTTCCGTGTCTGATAAACTCAATATATTCGGCATAGGGAAATCGGGAGATGTGAATAAATATCTTTCATCACTTGCAGAAAAATCCGCATCCGACGTAATTTCATACCTTCCCAAACTGCTCGGAAAAATAATTATGACCCTGCCGAAAACAGTAGTATTTATCGTAGTTTCGGTTATTGCCTCATTCTATTTCAGTACAGACCTTCAAAAAATAAACGAAAGTTTTCTTTCTATGTTTCCGAAAAAGTGGAAATCTCGCATAGTCAAAGTGAAAGATATCCTCTTTGACAGTACGCTCAAATACCTGCGCTCATACCTTATAATAATGACGGTAACCTTTTTCCTTTTATTGCTCGGATTTTTGATAATAGGTGTGCGCTACTTTTTCGTCTTGTCTCTTATATTCGCTATTTCGGATATTTTGCCCGTTATCGGTGTGGGTGCGTTTTTGATTCCGTGGGGAATATTTTCGCTCGCTACGGGCGACTTTTATCGCGGTATGGGGCTTATTATCTTATACGCAGTCATAACTCTCACAAGACAAATAGCAGAGCCGAAAATAATAGGCGAAAGCCTCGGTATTCATCCCCTGTACACGCTCTTTTCAATGTACCTCGGACTTACCCTTTTCGGCGTCGGCGGTATGATACTCGGGCCTATTTTCGCCCTCATACTGAAAAGCGTGTTTGCATCGCTATCAAATAAAAATTATCTTACCGACATCAACAAGCGGACCGTCGCAAAGCGAGACTAATACGCAGTTTTTATCGGTTGCAAATTTCTTTATCCTGTCTTTGTTTCTATGCGTTTCAATATCGCCGTTTAAATATAAAACGCCGTCGCTGTATCCGCTTGCGCCGCCGATAAAGCCATAGTCGTGAAAGGGAAGTGCTATATCGCCGTTTTCTATTAAAAGCGCATCAATTCCGCACTCACAAAAAGCACGGTAAAGAGTCTTGTCCGCCGTTATAACTCCGTCGCCTGCTTTGGCGCAAGAGCAAGCAGCGTAGCCTTGCTTTACGTTATGCAGAGTATATCCCTTTCCCTCAAGTTCGCGTATATAGCGCGAAACTGCATTCAGTCGACCGAAAATGTGCCCACCGTGTAAAAACGCGTTAAAAAGAATATCACAAGGGTATTCCTTGCCTATTTCTTCATTCGTAGTTACAACGGAAATATTCGCCGCCTCTTCTATTTTTGAAAACAAATTTTTGTTATCGTTATAATAGTCTTCGTGCGTTATGAGTTTTCCGTCCGCTATGAAAGTGAGCATATCGGGGTGCGACTCGACAGAAGGAGAAAGAGAAGAAAAAGGAGGCATTCTGAAAACACAAAAGCCGAGAGAATTAAGCGTGTCGACCGACTTTTCACATATACGGCGGTCGACGAGGGCTACTTTCTTTTTCATATCATTTACCTAATAAAAAACCGCCAAAGAATATTGGCGGATTTTTATTTAATTAAGCGCGTTCAACCTTACCGGAACGCAGACAACGAGAACAAACATAAACAGTCTTGTTAGAACCGCCTACAACTGCCTTTACCTTACGAATGTTGGGCTTCCATGTTCTGTTAGTCTTACGGTTTGAGTGAGAAACAGAGTGACCGAAAACAACACCCTTACCGCACAAACTGCACTTTGCCATTGCTTGACACCTCCTAAGTGTTATACGTAGAATAGTATATATTTTATTTACATCACAAATTGACATCAATCATTATATCATATTACTTTCATAATTGCAATAGTTATTTCAAATTTTCTTTTTAAAAATTATATATTTTTTTATTGATTTTTCTATTATTATATAGTATAATTGGTTTAGATAAGAAAAAAGACAAAAGAAAGGTGGATTTTTCAAATGACAAAGTTTTTTAATGCGTTTTTCAGCGTAATAGGTTTCCTCGTAACTATGGCTGCTCTCGTGCTCGCTGCGCTCAAACTCGTTGATTGCGTAAAAGAATATTACGGTTGCGATTGCGACTGCGATTTCAATTGCGATGAGTGCGATGCAGAATGTTTGGAGGAGTGCGAAGAAGAAGCACCCGTTGAAACTGACGCAGAATAATTTATCGGTCTTTAAAAACGTAGAGCGGATGTATTACATCCGCTCTGCTTATATATTTTCAGGAGTATATTATGAAAAAGTCTAAGATTATATTTGATAAAAACTCCCAAGAGAAAGATATTTCCCCTTTGCTTTTCGGCTCGTTTGCCGAGCACGTAGGAAGATGCGTGTACGGCGGTGTTTATACACCCGATACCCTTTCTGCCGACGAATTCGGATTCAACAAATATCTTTTATCCGAATGTAAAGAAATGCGCCTTCCGCTTATTCGCTATCCCGGCGGTAGCTACGTTTCCACTTGGGATTGGAAAAACTCAATAGGACCGAAAAAGGAAAGAAAAACTCTTCTTAACCACCCGTGGCACGAAATAGAGCCCAACACCTTTGGTCTTGGCGAAGCAGTCGAATGGTGCAAAAAGGTCGGATGCGAGATGATGCTTTGTCTCAACATCACCACCTCGTCCATCGTCGACGTTATGAATCTCGTTGAATACTGCAATTTCCCGAGCGGTACTTATTGGAGTGATTTGCGCCGTTCTCACGGATACGAAGAGCCGTTTGGCGTGAAGTATTGGAGTCTTGGCAACGAGCCTGACGGCTGGTGGCAGATGAACCTTATGACAAAAGAAGAATATGCCCGCACAACAAGAGAGTATGCGAAGGCGATAAAGTGGATAGAGCCCGAAGCACGTCTTATTGCCTGCTCGTCTGTCGGCGGCGATATGGATTGGACGCGTGAAACGCTGCGCGAAAGCTATAAATACATAGATTACCTCTCCGTACACGACTATATAGCAAACAAAGATAACAATTAGCCCTATTATATGGCGTCTGCCTCGAAAAAAGCAGACAACGTAAAGAAAATGATATCTCTGTGCGATGAGGTAAAGAATGAGCTTTCATCCGACAAAAGAATAGATATTTCATACGATGAATGGAACGTATGGTATCACAGCATAGAAGCGGATAAGAATATAAAATTCTGGGAATTTGCCCCAAACCGACTTGAAGATATCTACAATCTCGAGGATGCCCTTGCGGTAGCCGAATATATCATAACAATGCTGAAAAATGCCGACAGAATAAAAATAGGATGTATGGCACAGCTCGTCAACGTGCTCGGAGTATTTATGACGGATGGGGAAGGGAATATCCTGAAGCAATCTACCTACTATCCCTATTCCGATGCTTGCCGCTATGCGAAGGGAAAAGCACTTATCCCCACAGTAGAGTGTGACACTTTCTCTGCCGAAAATAAAGGCACGAAGATAGAAAACGTAGACCTTGTCTCTGCCGTCGCAACGAAAAACGGAGACGATGCTACCTTGTTTATAGTAAACAGAAGCGAAACCGAAGACATCGAGTGTGAAATAGATATAAACACCTTCGTAAAACCGCACACCGTTACAGCAAAAACACTCTACCACGATGATATAAAAGCGATAAACACGTTTGAAAATCCCGAAAACGTAACCTATACGCAAACTCCCTGCATAGAAAAAGAAGGTAAACTCACCCTCACTCTGAAAAAGCATTCGTTTACCTTTATATCTCTTTCATAAAAATAAAAAAGAGCCATTGCGCAACTTCTCATAAGGAAGTTGCGCAGTTTTATTCGCCTGCGGCGAGTTATATTGCTTTGCAGTGATTTTCGGCCCACGCCGAGTGGTATTCGCTACGCGAGTTTTATGGCGAATAAAATATCACTGAAGCCGCAAGGCTTCAATATCACTATTGCGCCAGCAATAATATCACTCCGACCAAGTCGGAATATCACTATTGTTTTCTCTGCCGATTTGTGTTATAATGGGGTAGGTGATGAATATGGAAAATAAAAAAGCTCTACCAAAAAGAAAAGATCCTCGATTAAAAGGCTTTGATTACAGTAAAACAGGTGCATACTTTTTAACTATATGTACTCAGAATAGAAAAAACATTCTCGGGGCGATTGTAGGGGAGGGGTCTCCCCTCCCGAGGTTATCGCCTTATGGTGAAATCGTAGATGGATGGATTCAAAAGATACCTGAAAAATATCCGGAAACAGCTGTAGATTGTTATGTCATCATGCCAAACCATATTCATATATTGTTGTCTATTGTAAATGATGACGGGAGGGGAAACCCCTCCCCTACAGTGAATGCGGTAATTGGTTGGCTAAAATATCAATCCACAAAAGAAATCAATCAATTGCGAGGCTCATCGGGTGATAAGATTTTTCAGCGGTCATTTTTCGACCATATCGTTCGTAATCGTGATGATTATTACGAAATATACAAGTACATTTACGAAAATCCCATTCGTTGGTACTATGACAAATTGTACTCAGAGGAATAGGGGTATGGGTTTTGCCCGACGTGTTTGTAATACAAAGGCGAAACTTGCGATAACAATAAATAAGACTTTGATAAAGGAGTTCGATTGTATGAAAAGAGCATTGAGAATTTTAATTTGTTATTTAATTTCGTTCATAGCTGTGTATTTAAGCGGCTATGGAAATCTAATGAATGATATTTCCGAGTCGTTAGCGGTTATTACCTTTTTAGGTGCAGTATTTGTGTTATCAATTATTTTTGTTTTGATTTGGGAAATGTATTTAGGTTTCAGAAATAAAATCAGCAACCTTACAAAGAGAATTGAAGAGCTTGAACAAAACAAATAATTCCCAATTTATAGAAGAGAATAAAAACAACCCCGACTGAAAAATCTGTCGGGGTTATCTCTTTGTTTTCTGCGTATCAAATTTTCGCGCTAACGGACAGTCGAGGACGCCTGTCCCTACAATACAACTTGCTAACTTCCTTATGAGAAGCAGCCATTTGGCTCTTTTTTATTTTTACTTGATTTCTACTGTAACGTGCTTACCGCAATTGTTTGCTGCCGCTTTCATTACAGAGCGGATTGCCTTCGCTATCTTTCCGTGTCTGCCGATGACCATACCTGTGTCATCTTCGGCAACGGAGAGCACGAGTGTGACGTTATTGCCGTCAACTGTCTCCGTGACGTTCACCTCGTCGGGTGAATCCACGATAGCGCGCGCTATATCCGCAAGAACTGTTTTCAAATCCATTATTAAATCTCCCTTGTATTACTGTCGGGGATTACTTAATGATTTCGCTCTTCTTGAGAAGTGCCTTAACAGTATCAGTGGGTTGTGCGCCCTTTGCAATCCAAGATGTAGCCTTTTCAGCGTCGATCTTGATTTCAACAGGCCCGGTGAGGGGGTTGTAGTAACCGATTTCCTCGATGAATCTACCGTCTCTGGGGTATCTGCCGTCTGCTACTACCACGCGGTAGAAAGGAGCCTTCTTTGCGCCCATTCTTCTAAGTCTGATTTTTACTGCCATTTTTGTTTCCTCCAAAAAATTGTATATTTTTTTATTTTTTTATAAAAATCCGAAATTAAAAAGTTTTAGAAAGGAAGTTTCATTTTTCCGCCGAACATTCCACGCATCTTGCTCGGAGAAGAGAACTGCTTCATCATTTTCTTCATCTGTTCAAACTGCTTGATAAGTCGGTTTACTTCTTCTACTGTGCATCCGCTTCCGTCGGCAATACGCTTTCTGCGTGAGCCGTTGAGAATTGACGGATTGTGTCGCTCTGCAGGAGTCATCGAAAGCACAATCGCTTCCGTTCTCGCCATTTGCTTTTCGTCAACGCTCACGTCCTTGAGCGAGCCTGCCTTAACGCCCGGAAGCATAGCGAGTATCTGGTCGAGATTTCCCATCTTCTTCAGTTGGCGGAGTTGATCAAGAAAATCGTCGAGTGTGAAAGTAGCCTCGCGCATCTTCTTCTCAAGTTCCTCGGCTTTCTTCTGGTCGAATGCTTCTTCCGCCTTTTCAATAAGCGAAAGCACGTCGCCCATTCCGAGAATTCTCGATGCCATTCTGTCAGGATGGAATGCTTCTATAGTATCGAGTTTTTCACCCGTACCAATGAACTTTATCGGTTTACCTGTAATATACTTGACGGAAAGTGCCGCGCCGCCTCGCGTGTCGCCGTCCATCTTCGTGAGTACAACCCCCGAAATGTCAAGCAACTGATTGAAGGACTCTGCCACGTTTACCGCGTCTTGTCCTGTCATCGCATCTACGACGAGAAGTATCTCGGACGGATTTGTAGCCGCCTTGATATTCTTCAACTCGTCCATGAGTTCTTCATCTATATGAAGTCGTCCTGCCGTATCTATGAAAACGAGGTCGCATCCGTTCTTTTTCGCATGCTCAATACCCGCTTTCGCTATCTCGACAGGGGAGATACCCGTTCCCATTGAAAATACGGGAATGTCGAGTTGTTCTCCGACTATCTGCAACTGTTTTACTGCGGCAGGGCGGTATACGTCACAGGCAACGAGCAAAGGCGTTTTGCCTTTCTTTTTATACATTGCCGCGATCTTACCGCTGTGCGTGGTTTTACCCGCACCCTGCAGACCGACCATCATAACGACCGTCGGCGGCTTTGAAGAAATCTCAAGTTTGCTTTCCTCTCCGCCCATAAGTTTTATCAGTTCTTCATTTACTATCTTAATTATCTGTTGCGCGGGCAAAAGGCTTTCAAGCACTTCTGAACCTATTGCGCGTTCAGTTACCGATTTTACAAATTCGCGTACAACCTTGAAGTTTACGTCTGCTACAAGAAGAGCAAGTTTGACTTCTCGCATGCCTTCTTTTACGTCGGCTTCGGTCAGTTTACCCTTGTTTCTGAACTTTTTAAAAGCATTAGCAAGTTTGTCTGTAAGACTTTCTAACAATTTCGTTCCCCCTTTTTATTTTTTTGAGAGAATGATAGATACACATTCTGTTGCCGCGGCAGAAAGTTCACGCACGCGGTTGTCGTCGTGGTCGGATAATACGTCGGAAAGGGAAGAGAGTTTTTTCGCCGTCTTCTGCAATTCGGTAAACTGCTCCGCAAGACCCAACTTTTCTTCAAGAAAGAAAAGTTCTTCTTCACCTTTTTTTATTATGTGACGCACACCCTGACGGGAAATCCCTTCGCTTTCGGCAATCTCCGCAAGCGATAGGTCGTCGTTGTAATATAAATCAAGTATGCTTTTGTGTCTTTCGTTTAAAACTTCACCGTAAAAATCAAGCAAATACGGTACGTTCATATTCTTCTCAAACATAGCATACCTCGTAAATCAATATGGTGTAAACCAAATTACTTTACAAGTATAACACACAAGTTCTTGATTGTCAAGTAAAAAAGCAAAAAAATCTCAAAAAATATTAAAAAAATTTGAAAAAAGACTTGATATTTTTAGAAACTTATGCTATTATATATAAATGTATGAACATGTTCAAGTTTCGCACCCTCTCAGGTGAGACTTTGATAGATGAGAATATCCAAGAATATTTTTAGGAGGAAGAAAAATGCCGAATATCAAGTCTGCGAAGAAGCGCGTTAAGGTTATTGAAGCTAAAACGTTGCAGAATCAGATTTTCAAGACACAGATGCGTACTATCATCAAGAAGTACAATGCTGCGCTTGAGAGCGGAGATAAGGAAGCAGCGTGTGCAGCGTACAAGCTCGCAGTTAAGAAGATCGACCAGGCAGTATGCCGCGGTATCATTCACAAGAACTGCGCTGCGCACAAGAAGAGCGCTTTCACGAAAAAACTTAACGAAATGGCGTAAACTTTATTATATAGAAAAAGCACGGACAAACCCAACCGTGCTTTTTCTATTTTTTTGCACTTTTTTATCCCCCGAAAATCCGCCTTTTCAATAAACGAATACTTAAAAAATCAAAAAACACCGTTTGAATTCAAACGGTGTTTTTTGTCGTCCATATATTATCAGTTGCTTACGTAGGGAAGAAGAGCAGCCTGGCGAGAACGCTTGATAGCGGTTGTAAGCTCGCGCTGGTGCTTTGCGCAAGTTCCGGAAACACGGCGGGGAAGAATCTTTCCGCGCTCGGAGATGAACTTCTTAAGTCTCGGAACGTCCTTGTAATCGATAACTTCTACTTTATCGGTACAGAAAGCGCAAACCTTCTTTTTTCTGCGAATATTAGGACGGAAGGAACGCTGTGCATCGTTTCTATCCATTATAGTATCCTAAACCTTTCTGACTCAAATCAAATTTTAAACTTCCACTCGGTATGTGAGTCTTATTCCGAGTGATAGATTAGAACGGCAGATTGTCGTCTGCTGCAACTTCTTCAAAGTTCAAACCGCTATTGTTTGAATAAGCGGGAGAACTGTAAGTGGAAGAATTGCCGCCAAACTGACCTTCCGAACGGTTGTCGTCGCTTCTGTTAGAAACGAAAGAAACCTCGTCGGCGATGATTTCAACGGTATAGCGTTTAGCACCGTCTTTATCTTCCCAGTTTCTGGACTGAATCTGTCCGCATACGAGTATGGGGCTACCCTTTTTGAAATACTTGGAAACGAATTCTGCAGACTGTCTCCACGCTACAACGTCAAGAAAGTCAGCGGTCTGTTGACCTTGATCTGCAGTTTTTGCAAATTTGCGCTGTACTGCGAGTCTGAAACGGCATACAGAGATACCGTTAGGTGTCTGCTTGAGCTCGGGGTCAGCCACCATGTTACCAATGAGAATAACCTTGTTAAAGCTTGCCATTTTTTTCGTCTCCTTTAATTTTTACTCTGCTTTGTCTTCAGCGGGAACTTCCTCTGCTGCTGCTTCTGCAACAACGGGAGCCGCCTTCTTAGTTGCAGCGACGGTAACCATAGCACGAATGATGCTATCGTTGATACCGAACAAACGCTTCAACTCAGCAGGGAAATCGGTAGCGCTCTTGAAATTAACGCAAACGTAGTATCCTTCGTTGATATAGTTGATAGGATATGCGAGTTTGCGCTTACCCCACTCGTTAACTGATTCGATTGTACCGTTATCAGCAATAAGCGTGGTGAACTTTTCGACAGTAGACTTGATCTCCTCTTCGGGGAGTTGGCCGTTTACTACGAACAAGACTTCATAAGAACCAATCTTTTTCTCCATTTTTATTACACCTCCTTATGGTCGTTTCGGTCACATACGTGACAAGGAGCAGGACTTTAAAGTCCGCTATAAATTTGAACATTTAGTCCAAACCATTTATGGATTATACCATTAAATTTACAAATTGTCAAGGGGTTTTCCAAATATTCTTATATATTCTTATATTGTACCTTTATACAGTTGCGCTGTCGGTATTTTCACCGTTTTCTATCTCTTCTTTGACTGTATCTTCGCTTTGCGGAATTTCATTTTCATCACCGTCGGTTTTGTATGTCAACGGGTCAAAGTTTTCGTAAGACTCAATAGTAGTCGGAAGTTTTTTCTTTTTCAGTAACTTATGCGACCACGTGCGAATCTCTGCCGAAACAGTGCAGAAGAGCGGTACGGAAATTACCGCACCCCAAATGTTGAAAAGACCAAACGAAATAAGAGTAACGACTATAAGCGTACCTATTTCGGGGCGAAGTCGCTTTTTCATCATCGCAGGCTCAATTATGAACTCTTCGAAAATCTGTGTCGCGAGTATAGTTATAAGAAGTATAAGTGCGTGTTGACGGTGCGTAATAAACACAAGCGTAAGAGTGAGTATAGCGCCGATTATAGGACCGAATACGGGAATGAGTCCCAATACAAGCAGAATAAGGAATATAAGGGGATAGAAAGAAATACCCACTATTCTGCACACAAGAAACGTAATAGAACTTATATACAAAGACGAGAGGATTCGAGCCGACAAAAACTCGGTGAAATCTATATAAAGTCTACGCAAGAAATTGGATATCTTTCTTTCCCATTCGGGAGAGCAGACGGACGCAAGTGTCTTTGCGCATATCGTTCCTACGTACTTTCTGAATGCAAGGAAGTATATCGAAATAATAAGACCGATTACAATATTTGAAATCTCGCTCACTATCTTTCCGCCCAAAGCCTGCAAACGCGAAGCAAGGGAAGAAGTATCAACGGAAAGCAATTCTTCGTATATATACGTTGCCACGTTGTTGTATATATTGAGCAGAATAGAAGAGTCTTCAACTATTGATTCAATCCAGTCACGCGTACTGTTTATAGACGTGATAATAGAAGCGCGAAGTTCAGTTATCGTCGTGAGCATCGGGGGAATTATCATAGTGAATATGATAGCGATAATGAGCAAAAACGCAATATAAACAGTTACGATGGAAAAAGCCTTTATAAGTTTCGGGCGGTCTTTTTTACGGCAGAAAATTTTTGCGTATATCTTTTCAGCCGAGCGTTCAAACGGGAAGAAAAGCAAAGCAAATATAACACCGTACAAAACCGAGCGCACTTGCCCGAATATGAATTTCGCTACGTCAATAACGTAAAGAAGATTAGAGCACAAAAGCCAGAAAAGTATAGCGAACAGTATAACGCCGAGTGCATACGCCGCAATCGTCAGATTTCTTTTGTTGAAGTATTCTTTCATTTTACGTCGCCCTCCTCTTCTTCTGATTTTCCTATGGGCATAACGTTTTCAGACTGTTCGTCAATATCGGTATTTTCAGACTTTTCACTGTCAGGCGGTGAGAATGAGAAAACTCCATCGTACGCCGCGTGGTCTGTAGGAAGGTTTCGTTTCTTTAAGCGATTGTCTACAAATCTCTGTGCGAACGTGTAAATGGTAGAGAACAGAGGCACCGCGATGAACATACCGACAACACCGAAAAGTCCGCCGATTACGGTAATGGCTATAATTATCCAGAGTGAACTCAAGCCGACAGTCTCGCTCTGTATTCTCGGGCAAATAATATTACCGTCAATCTGTTGAACGATAAGTATAATAACGATAAACCAAGGCGCTTTTACAGGGTCGGAAATAAATATGATAATAAAACTAGGTATACCGCCGAGGAAAGGGCCGAAATAAGGGATAACGTTGGTAATGCAGACAAGTACGCTGACAACAGAGTAGTAGGGCATCTTTACAAGCCACAAAATAACGAAAACCACAACTCCCACGATAAGAGAGTCGATTATCTGTCCTACAAAGAACTTGCCGAATGCACGGTCTGCGTTTTGCACTATCTCATAAGAGTAAGAGAATACCTTCTTCGGCAAAAATGCCGCTGCGTATTTCTTTACCCCTGCCTTTATTATTTCCTTATGAAGCATCATATAGAACGAAAGCACTATACCGATTGCCAACTTCGCAAGAACTATTATGATCTGTCCGCTCCACACAGGTATTGAACTTCCTATGTAGTTTATCAAATCGTTTGCAAATCCCGAGATAGCCGAGTCTATGTTTTCAATATTGAAAGCGCCTGAAATCTCGTTTAAAAGACCGATAACTTTCACCGCAAGTTCGGATATCTGCTGAATGAGACTTTCGTAGTTATTGAGTATTTGAGGAATAGTGAGCAAAAGCAAAAGCAAAATGAACGAAAGCATCGCAATATAGGATATAGCAATGGATATTATTCTTTTCAGTATTTTGCGAGGACGCTTTTTCTCAAGGAGCGTAAGCGTCTTTTCCGCCGCTTTCATAACAGGATTACAGATATAGGCAATAATGAGACCGTAGAAAATAGGGGAGACAATATTGAGAAAGCCCGAAAGTATTTCTTTCAGGGTGGTAAAATTCAGAAATATATGAATGATTGCAATGGCGCAAGCGAGCACTCCGCACGCAAAAAGAGAAAACGCCATATATTTCTTGTTCTTGTCAATCTTAAACATCAAGTATCTCCTATTTTTTTGTAGCCTAATATCTTTATTATTGATTATTATACATTATATTATATAAAAATTCAACACAATTTTATTAATAAAGATAAATTTTCTAAAAAAATAAAAAAAGATTGACCAAAAAGCAAAGAAGGTGTATAATAATTACATAAACTAATGTAAAATTTGCCAAAGCAAAGGAAAAAAGAAATGAAATTCTACGAAAGCGCCTACGCAAAGATAAATTTATTCCTTGACGTAACGGGGAAAATGGAAAACGGATTTCACAGTATAAGTTCCGTTATGCACACGGTGAGCCTCAAAGACGATATATCGGTAGAACTCGTCAGACCGCGTGAAAAAATGATAACCCTCTACGTAAAAGGCGATTATTATCTCCACTGCGGTGATAAAAACCTTGCTTATCGCGCAGCAGAAGCATTTATGCACGCTTACGGCGAAGAATTTCCCGTTCATATAAGTATGTATAAACGCATACCCGTTGCGGCAGGTCTTGCAGGTGGCAGCAGTGACGCTGCGGCAGTTTTGCGCGCGCTCAACCGTGCAAAGAACAAACCCTTTACAGTAAGCGAACTTTGTAAAATAGGCGAAACACTCGGCTCTGATATTCCGTATTGCATAAGAGGAAGAACGCATCTCTGCGAGGGCAGAGGAGAACTTCTCAAAAAAATAGAAAACTCGCTCTCTTTTGATATTGTAGTCGCGATAGCGAACGAGCACGTTTCCACCCCTGTCGCATACGGAAAACTTGACGAAATGTACGACAACTTCAAAACCATAAGTCTTACGTCGCAGGAAAAAGTTAAAAACGTAATGTCCGCACTTGAAAAAGGTGACAAAGACACCCTCTGCCGAAACTTATATAACGTATTTGAAGGTGTGGTCCTTCCTGATTGCCCCGGCGCTTGCACACTAAAAGAGAAAATGCAATCCCTCGGCGCACTCGCTACATTGATGAGCGGAAGCGGACCTTCGGTATTCGGTATCTTTCCCGATAGTGAATCCGCACAGAAAGCCGCCGAAGCAATAGGAGAAAACGCATACGTAGTACACAGTGTAATTTGATTTTTAATATAACGCAAATATAAAAACAATACGAAAAGAATAACAAAAGAATAATAAAGAAACGGCAATTTCCAACCCTCGCACCGCCCGTCTTTTGTAAGTTTGGGAAAACGATAGGACTTGCCGTTTTCTTTTTTTATTTTCTTTTGCTTTCACCCCTATTTTCAATTGACAAACAAACAATTATATGTTAAAATATTATAATAGCGAAAATTAAGAGCAAGGGGGAATGAATATGTCGGCAAACGATAAAATCGGCGATAATAACTTCTGGGATTTGTCGCAACTCGTAAACAGAAAAGAACCTGCCCCCACGACTTTTTCTCCGACGGTAAAACTCGCTACCGTCTCGGACGGAGAAACCGCAGTAAAAGAAAAAGAAGAGAACCGCCTTACTTTTCAAAAACTCACAGAAACTAAACCAGACGAAAGCGAAGTGAAAAATCGAACCGCCAAGACAGACGGCGCGTTTGTATATACCCCCGAAGACAATTCGCTCATAAAAGAAGTTAGAATAACCGAAGAAAAAGGCTCGTTTAATTTTTACGCAACGTTTAAAAGCGATGCCCTTGAGTTGTTTTATGAAGAAGGGGTAGAGTGCCCCTACGCACAGTATTTCTCTTACGTACCGCAGTATGTGCAACTTACGAAAGCGCAGAAAGACTACTATTTATGGTGGCGCACGTGTCTTCGCCGCGGAGAAAATATAAAAAGCGATTACAGTTACTTTTGGTTGTATGTCTATGAAATTATAAATCTGCCTGATATTATCCCGCCAAAAGAGGGGATAAAAATGCTTTGCCGCGTTTGGCGCGACTATCGAAAAGCATTGCCAAACGTAGATAAGAATATGATGGTGTGGATGTGCGACTACTGTCTTTTGCACGGACTTTCTTGTCCTCGAGAGGAAATAGCCGAGTTTCTTCCCCTCGTTATCGAGGAGTCAAACTTCAAGGAATTCTACCTCGGTCAACGCGTCTTTGATGACCTCAACGTCGACTATATCACAAGTGTAGCATCCGACTATAACTGGCACAAAAGTAAAATACTCAAAAACGAAAATAGCAAAGACCTTTTTGACCGCCACATGAATGCGTGTCTGCGTTTGCCTATATCAATACTCTTTGACCGCGGACATATCTCACTCTCAAAAGACAATACCTACACTCTTTCGTATTCCGCTTTCAATCGCTCTCTTTGCGGATACTTCAACCGCAAACATATAGAAATAGAGTATCGCTCACTCTCTCACGCAACGTCAATTCGCGCCATCGTCACAATGACGGTGAAATATGCGGAAAACAAAATAAGAGCAATGCTCGGGGTGAAAAGCCGTCTGGCAATAATAAATCTCCCCGACGAATACAAGAGCGCAATAGACACCTATTTCGATACTCTGCCTGAAAATAACGCGCAGAAAATGCAAGTTCGCCCCGATTATGAAAAACTTTACGACGCGCTCGACAAGAATATTTCTTTCGGCGATGCAATGGAAATAGAGCAGTCATCGTGGGAAACCGCCCGTCTGCTTGCAGCGGAAGATGAGGAAATCACCCCTTCTCCCGAAAGGGAATTTTCCACCGCTGAACTTGTGCGAACAGTAACCCCCATAGAAGAAAAAACACCCGTGACAGAAGCGGAAGAAACTTCATCACCGCATAAAAATACAGAAAACGACTACTACGGACTTTCTTTCGAGTACGTTGAATTTATTTCTGCCCTTGTCAATGACGATAGACAAAAAGCACTTTCGGTGTCTCGCGTGCTTCAAAAAAGTGAAGAGGGAGTAGCCGAATATATAAACGAAGTCTTTTCAGATTTCTTTGGCGACGTTATAATAGAAATTACCGAAAACGGTTGTGAAATATTGCCCGACTATATAGAAGAGGTAACAGAATGGCTGAACAGATAAACAATCAAGAAGAAGTAAAAATCCCAAAAAGAATATTGAATACCCTTCTTTCCTCGCTTTCTGCAGGTGTTGTGCCGAGACTCGGCGCACCCTATATAGCGATAGGAAGACACGAAGAAATTGCCACCTTGCTCGAAAGTCTCTCCGACGTTGGTGAGGGCGGCGGCACTGTGCGCTTTCTTATAGGCAGATACGGAAGCGGAAAAAGTTTCCTTATCCAACTCATTCGCGGATACGCACTTGACCGTGGATTTCTGTGCGCCGATGCCGACCTCTCCCCCGAGCGCAGACTAGCAGGCGGAAACGGCGGCGGTCTTGCCACATACCGCGAACTGATGAAAAATCTCGCGTCAAAAGCATCTCCCGACGGTGGTGCTTTGCCGCTTTTGCTCTCGCGCCACTATTCCTCTCTTTGCTCGTCTTTGGCGGCAGAGGGAATAATGCCCGAAGATGAAGCCTTTCCTCGCGAAATAAAGAAAAAAATATACACAGTGCTCGAAACCTTTGAAGGAAACGTCGGCGGATTTGACTTCTCGCGCGTGCTTGCCGAATATTACTCCGCTTGTATTTTTGACAACTCCGATAAAAAGAGCGCGTGCCTTCGTTGGCTTCGCGGTGAGTTTTCTACAAAGACAGAAGCGAAAAACGCCCTCGGTTTTTCCGTGAGTTCAATAATATCCGACGACAACTGGTATGATTATATCAAACTCTTTGCCGTCTTTGCCGCACGACTTGGATATAACGGTCTTATAGAAGTCGGAGGCC
>JAZOLR010000262.1:0-5301 GCA_045653255.1 Eubacteriales bacterium
TAGAATATCACTGAAGCCTTAGGGCTTCAATATCACTACGAGCAGGGCGAGTAATATCACGCTGTCGAAGACCGCATATCACTCAAAAACTATCAGGAAATGCGCACTTACTCACCACCAAAGGCGGTAGTACTAATAAAAGAAAGCCGATATGGATTTTATTCCGTATCGGCTTTTTAACTGTCCTGTAGCACCCGAGGCTAAAAAACGAGGTTTTTTATCTTTGTAAATACAACAAAATCCCTTATATTTCCTTGACTATTTACATATTTTGTGTTATAATAACCGAAAACTGAAAATCCCACGAAAATAAGAAGAAAATGAAACTTTACGCACCTAAATACTATAAAATTTTTAAATGTATAGCGGATAAATGTGAGCACAGTTGTTGTATCGGGTGGGAAATAGATATTGGCAGTACAACCCTGCATAAATACGAAGAATTGGAAAACGGATATGCATCTGTCATAAAAGAAAGCATATCAAGAGAGGATACCCCACACTTCAAACTGTCTCTGCGCGATAGATGCCCTCACCTTGACGCGAGCGGACTTTGCAGAATAATTTCAGAATTCGGCGAAGACTATCTTTGTGACATCTGCCGTGAGCATCCGCGATTTTATAACTATACAAACGTTGCCGAGGTCGGTATAGGTATGTCCTGTGAAGAAGCGGCGAGAATTATCCTCTCGTATGCCGATTATGCATCGCAAGAAGAAATAGGCGAAGTCGATGCCGATATAGAAGACCTCTACTTTGACGGAAGAAAAGAGAGGAGAGAAGTATACGGTATATTGCAGAATCACTCTCTTTCTTATAAAGCAAGGCTTGATAAAATCAAAGAAAAATATTGCATAAACGAAGGTCTTGACGGTGAGTGGCTCTCCTTGCTTGAGGAGTTAGAGTATCTCGATAACTCTCACAAAGAACTCTTTATGACCTATTCGTCACAACTTTTCCCGAAAGATAAAGACGGATATTTAGAGAGATTTCTTGCGTATTTTATCTACCGACATTGCACCGAAGCATTGGATAGAGAGGACTTTTGTTCTCGCTTGTCGTTTTGTTTGTTCTGCGAGCGACTTTTTGCATCGCTTATTTGCAACGAAAAGGCAGAAACGTTAAAAGAAATTGCAAACTTGGCAAGTATAATTTCGGAAGAAATAGAATACTCCGAAGACAATACTTTGACCTTGATGAATTAGAAAAATGAAAAGGAAAAATCATGACAACACAAAATAATATATCAAAAAGATGGTGGATACTTGTGGCAGGTGTTGCCACAATGTTGTTCGCAGGAATTTTATACGCTTGGTCAATTCTGAAAACACCCTTCGCTACTGAACTTGGATATGCCCCTTCTGCACTTGCGTTGAACTTCACGTTGACTATGTGCTTTTTCTGCCTCGGCGGATTTCTCGCAGGACGCGCCGTGCGTCGCATAGGCACTCGCCTCACGATAATTATTGCAGGTGCGCTTGCAGGTGTCGGCTTCGTGCTTACAAGTTTTCTTAACGCAGAAAACGTTATGCTCCTTTACTTGACCTATTCCTTCTTTGCAGGTTTGGGTATCGGTATTGCATACATAGCAATTATTTCTACTGTAAACTCTTGGTTTCCCGACAGACGCGGACTTTCTTCCGGCGCTCTTATGATGGGATTCGGCGCAAGTACGCTTTTGCTTGGCAAGATAGCAGACCGCCTCTTTGTAAGTAGCGTAGGTTGGAGAAATACGTATATTATAATCGGAATTACTATTGCTATAGTTATAATCCTGTCTTCGTTCGTTATAAAAGCACCCGATAAAGACACAGTATTCCCAGAGAAAAAGAAAACCTCAAGCGCGAAAAAAGAGAACTTTGAAGCGCGTGACTATACCCCCTCTGAAATGGTTCGCCGCTTTACGTTTTGGCGCGCGTTTCTTGCCCTCGTTTGCTTGACCGCGACAGGAAGTTCCGTTATAAGTTTTGCACGCGATCTTGCATTGGCAGTCGGTGCAGAAGCGGCACTCGCAACAACCCTTGTCGGCGTGCTTGCAGTTTGCAACGGACTTGGACGAATTATAACGGGTGTAGTTTTCGATACTATGGGACGCCGCTTTACAATGATAGCCGCAAGCGTCTTGACAGTAGGCGCATCCGCTATGACTTTGATAGCCGTCACAGTTTCATCTTTGCCGTTGTGCATAGTCGGTCTTTGCCTTACAGGCCTTTCATACGGCACGTCTCCTACGGTTTCCTCTGCGTTTACGTCTGCTTTTTACGGAC
Organism: Eubacteriales bacterium; assembly: GCA_045653255.1. Taxonomy (GTDB): domain Bacteria; phylum Bacillota; class Clostridia; order Oscillospirales; family CAG-272; genus UBA1740. Next base: position 2,268 of record JAZOLR010000262.1, read on the forward strand.
AAAAACACTTTGCGACAAACCTCAGTATCAGCAATTTCAATCTTATGTTCGCTTCCTTTATAGCAACCGCTTGCTCGTCTTTGCAGGTTTCAAGCGGTGGCTACGTCTCTCCCTTTATCCTTTTATTAACCCTTTCATTTGCGGCGCTCTTGCTCAATATCAGTATCAAGAAACCGTAATTTGAAACAAATAATAAAAAACACAGAGTTTTTAATGCGTCACTGTCAAGAAAACACGCAAAGACTCTGTGTTTTTGTTTTTATAGATTCTTCATATCCTCGTATATCTTTTCAGCCACGGCGCAAATCTTCTTTGCCTCATCTTCTTTGCACGTGCGGAGTTTTTGTTTTTTCGGCAATCCCCAGACGTTGAAGTATCGCGGACCTATCCACTCATTCGGTTTCATATCTTCAGACAAACCGTACAAAATGGAAAGACACGCCTTCTTCGGCTTCATAAAAATAACTTTCATAGGATGCTTGATAAGCGCGAATATCAACTTTGGATAGTGGGCTGTAATATTTGTAAAGGTAATTCCGGGGTGCGTTATCGCAAGACCGCCGCAGTCCCCGAAAAGTCCGAAAAGCGAAAAGGTCAAATATCTCTTTGCATTTCCGTATACAAGACTCGGTTTTTTTCTCGTCGAAAAATCCACGTCAGAGAAGTCTGCCGCAGAATAATTGTGCGCAATACTGCTCACCGCTACAACACGCCCGCCTCGTGCGGAAATGCTCGGCAAAAGTTCTCGCACAAGATAATAAGGCGATGCGAAATTTATCTGAAAAACGTTGTCGAGACCGCTATCACACTTGTATCGCGGAATATGGTATGCCCCTGCGTTAAGTATGAGCGCGTCAATCTCCATTTCTGAAAGTTCCTCTGCCGCCTTTTTTACCGATTTTATATCGGAAAGGTCTACGCGTACGAGCGAAACCGAAAGAGAAGGAAACTTTTCTTTTAGGCTTTCTTTTAACTTGTTTGACTTTTCGGGATTTCTGTCAAGGAGTATAAGAGATGCGCCACACTCGGCAAGATAATTGCAAAGTTCTACCCCTATTCCACCCGTTGAGCCGCTTATTGCCACCGTCTTATATTGAAGAGACGGCATATATTTTTCTATTCGTTTGCTTTTCATTTTCCACCTGCAAAAAACTTTCTATATGCTCAATTTTATCACAGAAGAAAACACTTGTCAATAAGAGTTGCTTTCGTATTTTTCCAAACTCTCGATATAACTTTCTTGTCTGTGTGCGTCTATTGCGTTATACTCTCCGCACCCTATTTTTACAATTTCCCCAACGTGCGAAAAACCTAATATTGCAGGCGGCAGATGAGTAACCAAATCATTGTCGTTTTTTATAACCTTGTACTTTTCCCACCTCCTTATACACTCGCCCTCGCATCTGCCGAAAAACACCCTCGGCGCACCGAAACCGTACCCCTCAATCTTATCTCTTAGGTCGGGTCTTTCATACCACACGTATTCGTGAGCAAGGGTTGCAATTGCACCCCCGTGACTAAATCCCACGCACACGATTTTTTCTATACTCTCGTCTTTTACGTAAGGCTCGACGTAGGGAAGTATAGATTTCCAAACGCGCAAAAATCCTCTGTGACAACACCACGCAGTGTCCATTCGCTTGTATGGCACACTCGGATAATCAATATTGTTTTTCCAATCGGTTTCGCCGTTTGAATGCTCAAAAAACAAATATAAAATTCCACCGTCTCTCTCTATTGCATAACTTCCTTCGTTTTCTACGTGCAAGTAATTTGCATTAAGACATCGTGTAAATAATTCTGATAAACTTAAACTCATAAACACCACCAAAACAAGTAAATATAAGCAAATAAAATAGCAATTCTATTGACTTTTCTTTTTGCGTGTGTTAAAATTTCAATAGTAAACCCATTTTTAAAAACTCAAAGAAAAAGAGGAAAATACTATGGAAAATAAAATTAAAGTAATAATAGGCGCAGACGTCTCTACGAAAACCAATAAAGAATACGTAGATGCTGCATTCTGCGAAACGCTTCTTCGCGATATGAAGCCCGTTCTCGAAAAAGCAGACTTCAGAATATACAACCTCGAAAACGTACTTTGCGAAGAAGGTGTCGGCGCACCTATCCCGAAGAGCGGACCTAACCTTATGGGTTATCCGAAAAATATTGAATTCTTCACCACTGCAAAGGCGGACTGTGCCCAACTCGCAAATAACCACTTCGGTGACTTCGGCGATGAGGCTATCGTTTCCACACTCGATATACTCGACAAAAACAACATAGCGCACATAGGCGGCGGTATGAACAAAAAAGAAGCGTATGCCGCTTGGTATGCCGAAAAGAACGGCGTAAAAGTAGCGTTCCTCTCCGTTTGTGAAAATGAATTCGGTTGCGCAACGGATACGAAACCCGGCGCTGCAGGTTTTGATATGAAACTTCTCCGCGACAGAATGGTAGAAGAAAAGAAAAACGCAGACTTCGTCGTTGTTATCTTCCACGGCGGAAACGAGACGAACCCCATTCCCGCACCCGCAGCAATTGACCGTTATCGCCTTATTATCGACCTCGGCGCAGACGCACTCGTTGCCGCGCATACCCACTGTATGCAGGGCTACGAGACCTATGCAGGCAAGCCCATCATATACAGTATGGGTAACTTCTTCTTCAGATCCCTCGGCGGAAACAATATCAATAACGACAGTCCTTGGAACTACGGTTACCTCACCGAACTTACGATAGAAAAAGGTAAGGAAATCACCTTTGAGGTTATCCCCTACGCACTCCTCGACGACGCTACGTGGTTGCACGTTCTCGACGGCGAAGACAAGGCTATCATTATGGAATACCTTGAAAAAATCTCCGCTATCATTCAAGACCCCGTTGCAGTTCAGAACTACTTCGATGCTTGGTGTATTATTTCCGGTATCGGATACATAGGCGCGCTTTCAAGATATACGAAAGACTTTGAAGAAAACACCATAACGGAAGAGCAGAGAAAATCTCTCTCCCCCGTTAAGAATCTCTTCTCCTG
>JAZOLR010000263.1:0-7524 GCA_045653255.1 Eubacteriales bacterium
TTCGGGGATACGAAGATGTAACCTATTCTTTCACCGGAGATAGAATGCGATTTACTGAAGGAGTAGCATACTACTGTGTTATTATAGTAGTTGCGAAGATACGGCACGGTAACGCCGCCGTAAACGAGTTCACGGTAAGGCTCATCTGCAACTATGTAGATGGGATTGCCGTACTTTTCTTCTGCTTTTTTAAGTATTTCGCACATACGGATAATTGTTTTTTCGCCAAGAACGACGCCTGTAGGATTGTTGGGGGAGTTGATGATAACGGCGCGAGTTTTTTCGTTGAGTGCCGCGAGGAACTTGTCGAAGTCTATCTGAAAGTCGGGTTCTGTGCAAGGAACTACTTTGAGAGATGCGCCTGCGGCTTCTGCAAATACTCTGTATTCGGGGAAAAACGGTGCGAAGGCGATTATTTCCTCGTTATTTTCGCGTGTTATAAGCGCATTGAACGTTACGGTCAAGGATGCAGCCGCACCAACTGTCATATAGATTAGGTTGGGGTCTGACTGTGCGCCGAAAGTTTTTTCTATATATTCGGCGATAGCAGTGCGCACACCGAGGTCTCCCTGCGCCGAGGTATAGCCGTGAAGTTGCGTCGCTTCCATTGTGGAAATGAGTTCTGCGAGAGTTTCGTTCACTATTGCAGGTGCGGGCACGCTCGGATTTCCTATACTGTAATCAAAGACGTTTTCTGCGCCTATCTGCGCTTTTCTTGTCTTTGCATATTCAAATATTTCTCTTATTACGGATTTTTTGACGCCGAGCGCCTCCATTTTTTCTGATACCATTTTTCTATTCCTTTTTATTTGTTTTTAACAGAAATAATTTCTTTAGTAATTATACACTTTTAACAAGAAAAAGTCAAGCATTATCCCCTAAACGAACGGAGATAAGAGGCTATTTTGGGGGATTTTTTCTTTAATTTCGACGCGTACAAAGAAGAAAAAACATAAAAGAATGGCGTTGTGCCAAAGACACAACGCCATTTTGTTTTTCGGGATAGGAATTAACCTACGATACCCGAACGTTCGATACCCTGTACCAAGTACTTCTGACAGAACAAGAATACTACAACGAGCGGAAGTATTATCATAATACCGCAAGTGTTTCTGATGGAAGTATAGTAGAGAGACTGACCTGCGTAAGAAGTTACGAGGGATTCAGGAATTCCAACTATCTTCGGCATCAATATGTATTTGCTTGACGTCGGGAAGAATACGTTCGTATAGAAGTCGTCTGTCCACTGCCATGAGAACGAGAACAAGAAGATTGTAATCATCATAGGCACGGAAAGAGGAAGAATTATCTGGAAGAACGTTCTGAGTGTGCCCGAACCGTCAACGTATGCAGATTCCTCAAGTTCATCGGGAACTCCGTTGAAGAACTGTCTCATCATGAAGATGTAAAGACCATTCTTGAACGCAAGACCTGTCATTGAGATAATGAGCAAGGGCCAGAAGGTGTTAAGCAAACTGAGCGTATTTCCACCCGTGAGGAGTGAAATAAGTCCGGGGAGTTTTATACCCTGTATACCACCGATATCGAAGTAACGGAAGTGCATTGTGAATGCAAGACGGAGAGTGTCGTGAGGAACTACCATCGTAAGAATTACGAGAGCGAACACAAGACCTCTGCCCTTGAACTTGAACTTTGCAAGACCGTAACCTACAAGGCAGGATACGAAGGTCTGAAGAATCGCACAAGATACGGAGAGTATTGCCGTGTTGGTAAACGCAGCCATATACTTGTTCTCAAGGAATATCGCCTTATACGTTTCAAGTGTGAAGTGCTTCGGAATGATACGTACCGTTACGTCAACGAAGTCTTCAGGACCCATAAATGAACCTGCGATTTTCGAGAAGAACGGGAACAAAATAACGTATGAAATACCTATCATAAGAATGACACGGAATGCGTACCAAACTACGTTCGTCCAGAAATAAGACGAAAGGAGTTTCTTCTTCAAACGTTCTTTAAGGGGAGTTCTGTCTTCAAATTCAACGTGAATTTTATTTTTGGTCTCTTTTAATACTTTAGGCGCTTCTGCCATTTTCTGAGCATCCATTATTTACTCCTCCTTACCTTAGCGTTTTTGATAGAATACCTTGGAATTTGCGATAAGCGCTACAATTCCAATGATAAGCATTACTACTACGAAGTATATCCACGACATCGCAGTTGCAAGTTCACGTCCGAGGTCGTACTTACCTGCTATATAGGTCATTACTACGTTTGATTCGGAAGTAAACGAGTCGATTATCGTGTAAATACCGTTTACGAGTATCATCGGGCTTATCATCGGGAAGGTAATCTTCCAGAATGTTTCCCAAGAGGTTGCACCTTCGATATCGCACGCTTCGTAGATAGCGGGAGATATTGACTGCAAGCCTGCAAGGAAGATAAGCATCTGAACACCTGAACGGTTGATGATATCGTAGATGTTGTTTACGAGTTGTACAACGTAGGTAACGAGACCTGCGCCGACTTTCATCTCTGCGAAGAGGAACTGAACGTCCATTACGGAGATGATACCCTCTGTTGCGCTTTCACCCGTACCTGTTTCGATGTCACCGCTTGCCATAGAGTCGGAAAGAACGTCTTCTGCGTTGATGGCGTCCATAAGACCTGTGGAAAGAATAACGGGGATAAAGAAGATTGCACGGAATGCTGCACGTCCAACCATTTTCTGATTGAGGACTACTGCAACGAACAAAGAGAAGATTACTATTGCGGGAACTTCAAGAACGAGTTGACCGATACCTTCAACAAGTGTCTGAACGAAGGTCGCATCGTTGAGAAGCGCTGCCTTATAGTACGTGAGTCCCGCGAAGGTGAGGGAGAAGCCTCCCCCACTCACGGTCTTAATCGTGTTGAAACTGAAAAGCAAAGAGTCAACTATCATAGGAATATACAAGAACAAAATTCCTATAACGAACGGGAGAACGAATATCCAACCCGAGCGCGCTTTTCTCTTGTCAAGCGAGGCGGTGTAGAAAAGTTTCGACAAGTCGAACTTCTTTGTTGATGACAAATTATTTACAGTCTTATTCATCTTATATCCTCCTCACTTATTTGTCTATTCTGACGAAGCCGTAAGACGGGATTGTGTAAGTTGTGCCGTCCAACGTAACTTTTACGTCAAAGATGTTGTAGTTAAGTATAAACGATACGGACTTTGTCGCTGCTTTAGTAGCGGTCTCGTTCGAATATGTTACGAGTACAAGTCTCTCGTCGTCGAGAGTGTATGCGGTAGAAACGTAATTCTTCGCATCGGTTGCTTCGGATGTGGTCTGGTTGAAGTCATAGTTGATTTCAACAGTTTCCGCAACAACGTCTTCGTCGCCGTGGTAGATGCAATCTGCAAATACTGCTGCGATTTCTGCGATGTCAGCATCGGAGATTACGAGTTCTTCATCAATATCATCATTGAGAATTGCGGGAAGTTCTGCCTTGAGTTCATCAAGGGTTGCGCCTTCAACGATAAGTTTCGCAACTGCGAATATCTTATCTTCAGTCATCTCAATGCGTTCAATGAGTATACGCTTGCCGTTTACGATATCGAGAATGGTCTCTTCGATGTCAACGGTTGCGATATAGTCAGCGATGATGTAGTAGATATTCGCCAACTGTTCATCGGTAATCTTCTTACCTGTGAATGCTTCGATGGAAGCAACAAGTTTGTCAACGTCAGCAAGAACGCCAACCTTCAAACCTGTCTGCATTACGAATGCTTCTGCATCTTTGCCCTCTGCGTAAGCCTTTGCGATTTCTGCACGCTTTTCTTCAGAGTAGTTGTTGTAGTTCTCGTCAAGGAATGCCTTGAGTCCTTCTGCGTCTGCGGCAAGTGCCTTAAGTTCTTCATTGTCAGACTTCAAATTCTGATAGAGTTCAAGTCTTGCTCTGTATTCCTTAAGTTTCGCATCCTTAACGTCTGTAAGAGATTTTGCAACTGCGTCGTAGATAGCATCAGAGAGAATTACTTCGTTTGCTGCAACTTCAACTTCATCAGGAATACGCTCGCCCATAATGAAGCGGTGGTCTGTGATGATGTAAGTCTGCAAGTCTGCGAGCGCCTCGTTTACGAGGTTGTACTGCTCTACCATTTCGTCGAACCAGATATCGTATCTGATTGAGTAGTTTTCTGTCCACATACCCGTCTGCTTCATAAGAGTAGAGTTGCGGTAAGAGAGCAAGTAAGAAAGTGTTGCACCGTTTTCGATGGTCTTCAAGATGTTGTAACTTGTGTCACCCGACTCGTTGAGAGGTGCGCCTGCAAAGTTAACGTAACCGTGGAGAACCATACCCATGAACGGAACTGCTGCTGCTTCGTAACGATAGTTACTTGCATCGAGAGAAACGTTGAGAAGGTGGTCAAGGTAAGTAACTGCGTAAATGTTACCGCCATCTGCCATAACAGAGCCGAAGTTATCCTTGATTTTTATGAGAAGGTCAACTACGTTCGACTTGGAGTCGTCGCGGTTCTGCGGATTGTCTTCGTCGAAGTTAGAGTTAAGGTCGCTACCGAGTGAGCCAACGGAAATACCGATAGGTTCATACTTTGCGTACTTCTCTGCGAACTTGTCGTAGTAGCCTTCAATCATATTGGTTGCTACGCAAAGTTCGAAGTTCGTGTAGTAAGACTGATATACAGCATCATAGATACGCTTACTTGTGTATCTGTTGTCAACTGTTCTTGCACCGAGTTTCTTCAAAGAGATACCGTCGAAACTGTCTCTGTACTCAATGTAAGAGAATTCAAAGTCGGGATAAACACCGAAATCATTCTCTTTTGCGTACTCAACAAGTTCTTCAAATCCCTTTGCACCGCCAACTGCTCTCTGCCACTTGAGTTTTGCAGGATATGTAGAAATCATACCGCCGTTTGCAAAACCTGTAAGTTTGAAGTTGACGTTTGTAATTCCTTCGTTTGCGAGGTCATTGTACATTGTAATAACGTCCTCAAAAGTGGTAAGAGGAGTATCAACGTTGACAGGCATAGAAAGAATCTTCTTAACTGTTTCAATAGTACCGAAGGATTCGATGTAAAGCGGGATATCCGTCTTTACGTCTTCTTCTGTAAGTCTTGTAAGAATACCCTTGTTTTCAAGGTAGTCACGGTATGCTTCTACCATACCGAGCCAACTTGCCGCTGTGTAGTAGGAGTCAATCTTACCTTCGGATACGAGGCTATCGCCTATACCTTCATCGGTAAGCATTACTATCTTTGTTCTGTAACTGCCCGTGTACTTACGGTCGGAAACAACAGTCCAGAGATTGTCATCTGAGCCACTTGAAACAGATGCGCCGGTGATTTCGTAAGAGTCTTTCGGTCTCGGATAGTAGGTCGTGAATACAGACGCGTAGTTGTGTCTTGCAGCACCCGTATCAACTGCGATGTTTGCAAGTGCGTCACCTTCTTCGAGTATTGCGAAGAAACCGCCGCGAGTCGTCTTTATTTCGTTTCCTATAACTGAGCCGTAACTGTCATATATACGAACAACTTCAGAATCAGATGAAATCATACCGTATACGGGAAGTCTTATAGCACTCTGGTGCTGACCGGAAATCTGGTAGTACGCATAGTCCTGACCGTAAACCTTACCCGACCACGACACCTTTGTCTTAACGTCTTCGTTGTAAAGTTCTTCAAAGTCAAAGAGAGCGCCGCTTCCGTCAGGGAAGAATACGTAACCTTCCTCGTTCATATCGCCTGCGCCGAAGTAAGCAATCGGGCTAACGTATTCGAGAGTGAAGAGCGTTTCATCATATCTGATGCTGTTTGCGGGAACACGTACGTTGAGAGTTCCGTCTTTTTCGTCTATTGTATATTCAATAGCGAGTTTGAAGAGCGGAGGCGTTTCTTCGTCTGCAACGTAGCCTGTCTTTGCATGGTCTTCTTCAAGGTCATCGTAACCGTATTCGGGCGCGAAGTTCTTGATGTAAGATTCAAGCAAGTTCTTTGCGGGGTCCTGAATCTGATCGTCGAGGGTGTATATCTCATAGTAACGACCGTTTTCATCTTTTTCCGCAGTTATCGGGAATGCCTTCTGGATTGCCGCAAGGACGTTAGGAAGTTTTCCTGAATCCTCATTTGCATTCTGAAGGGTGTAGTAACTGACGAGTTTTGTGTACTGATACTGAATGTTGATGTATTCCTTGGAAGCATATCCGTACTCTTCTGCAACCGTTTCAACGTATGCAGCAAAGGGTTCGAGAATCTTTGTTTCAAGGTCTTCCTTCATTATCCAACCGGGGAGGAGGTAGGAAGTATTTTCACGACCTATCGTGTACTGAACGCGGATACCGTTTTTAATATTCTTAACGATTATCTGTCCGCGTTGAGCCGCTTCGGTAAAACTGTACATGTACTTGATATTACCGTCTGCGCCCGAGTAGGATACGGCTACCTGAGAAAGAAGTTCTGCTTTTACGGAATTTGAAATTACGCCTTCATCACCCAAATCGTAAGGGTTTGTGGAAAGCGCCTGACCTGTCGCGAGGTTGTAGTATATAACCTCGCCGGTGTAGGGATTACAGTAAAGTTGATAGCCTGCGCAAGTGAGATAGAGAGACATATAGGGGTCTTTTTCTATCTTTTCATTTGCGTTTGCATATCTTTGTGTGAGCGCTGCGTCTGTAGATACCTGATAGGTAGGTACAGTAGACGTAGGCGCATCTGCCGCGCTTGCGGGAACGAGCATTGCAGCGGATGAGAATATCATAAGCATCGCCAGCAAGGTCGAAATTATTCTTTTTATTTTCATATCGAATTACCTCACTTTCCTTACAGACGATAACTTATTTCTACTATGATAGAAGATATGAACGAGATTATCTTTCCGATAAGTCCTGAGAAGAGGACCGTAACGAATATGATAATTACCATACCGACAATAGTACCGATAGTGGTCAAGATGTTCTTCGGGATTGTGTAATCGTGTGTTACCATCATACCGAAGAAGATAAGCATACCTGCCCATACGTAACCTATAACTACGAGCATGGTTGCGAGCGCTGCTTCCTGTTCAGTAACGATATTGGATATCAAAGTTGAGAAGAAGAGCATGATAGGCATAGGAGTAAGCGCATAACCTACTGCTATGAAAATATCTTTGAATGAACCTTCGCCATCGAAGAGTGTCGTAAGACACCAGTTCGCAACTATCCAAAGGAATACAGGAACCATTACGGAGATTATCTGAATCCAAATGGTTGAATACGTGCCTTCGGGGTTCATAATGTAACCTGTACCAACCGACTGATAGAAGAACATGACAACGGTAAGAGCCATTATCGTGATAGCACCGCGAACGGAACCGCGTTTTTCGTGCTTAAGGTCCCAATATCCGTCGAAGGGGTGGAACGCGAGGTGGAAACAGTAGATAAGTTCTTCACCGTACGTGCGTTTGCCGGGTTTGATAGATACTTCTTTGTTGACTTTGCCTGCCCAGCCAAGGAACTTAACAAGACAGAAGCAGAATGCAACTGCGATGATGAGTATCCAGAAGAGGTTAGGAATAC
>JAZOLR010000264.1:0-27880 GCA_045653255.1 Eubacteriales bacterium
TTTCGACTGTGGCAGTTTTTGTTTTACTTTTAGTTTTTCTTTTGCGTTTTCTTGAATTGTGCGCGGTATTCGCTCGGAGTGACGCAGGCGTGTTTTTTGAAAAGCCGCGCGAAGTATGACGTATCGGTTATGCCTATTTCCCTTGCGATTTTTTCAATGGAAGTATCGGCACTTGCGAGCATTCCCATCGCTTTGTACATTTTCATACGGTTGAGGTATGCGATAGGAGAAAGACCGAAAACCTTTCCAAACTGACGGATAAAATAAGTGGGTTGCATAAACACAACAGACGAAAGTTCTTCGACTGTCATATTTTTCGCTATATTTTCAGACATATATTCAAGCACGGGTTTAAAAACTGCGCGTTCTGACGCGCCCACTTTTCCGCGTTGTTCTGCATACATTCTGATTATGTTTAAGATATTTGCGCACCAAGCCATATCGTATATGGGATTGGCAAAAAGTTCACGTCGGGCGCACCCCTCGAAAAGTTCACTCATTTTTTCCTTTTCGGGAATGTCGACGACAAATTCACCCTCGTCAAGTCCCAAAACCTGCATAAGTTCTTTTCCGTTGGATTTTGCAACGAATGCCATTTCATACATTGAAAATCTTTCCGACGCGTGCGTGTAAGCGCGCATTTTTCCTTTCGGAAGGTATGCCATCTGCCCGGGTCGCACGATGAAACTCTGCGAATCTATGTGCAAGTAACATTCTCCCTCAAGCACCCAGAAAAAAAGGTCGTTTTTTCCTATGTGCCCGACGCAATCGCCCTTCCATACAAAAGGCGGTACGTGAAGATAAAGACTTGCGGGTTTTACTGTCAGTTCTCCCAGTCGGTAAATTTCCTCTATCATGCGCTTTCTCCTGTGCAATTTTATCCGTTATAAATCAATAATATCCTAACAGATATTAAAATCCCTTTATTTTAAAGGATAATTGTTTTCATAAAAAGTGCAATATAATCTCACAAAACGCAATATTATCCCTTTACTTTTAGAGTTTAACACAATATAATTAAATTGTCAAGGTGTATTTGACACAAGATAAGTAAAACTGTTTTAAACCGGAAAAGGATGGATATGACGCTATGAAAAAATACGTTCAGGTAGGATGCGGTATAAGAGGACTTCTTTCATACGCAGAACCGATAATTAACCGATTCTCCGACTGTGCGGAACTCTGCGGAGTTTACGACATAAACTACAAACGCGCAAACTACGTATCAACGCGCACGGAAAAGAATATTCCCGTATACGATGACTTCGACAAGATGTTAAGCGAAGTAAAGCCTGATGCGGTTATCGTTACCACAAAAGATTGCGACCACGACTACTATGCTATAAAGGCAATGCGCGCAGGATGTGACGTTATTTGCGAAAAACCTCTTACCACCACTTTTGAAAAGGCTCTCGAAATAAAGAAAGTACAAGAAGAGACGGGAAGAAAAGTTACTGTAACTTTCAACTGCCGTTATCTGCCGTTTTTCGTCCGTATAAAAGAATTGCTTGATTCGGGGGTTATCGGAGATATACTTTCAGTACATTTTGAATGGTTGCTTGACACCTCGCACGGCGCGGACTACTTCCGCCGTTGGCACAGAGAAAGAAAGAATTCGGGTTCTTTGCTCGTGCACAAGTCAACCCACCATTTTGACCTTATAAACTGGCTCATCGGCGAAGACCCGCTTGAAGTTAATGCATTCGGAACACGCCGTTTCTACGGAGCGACAAGAGAAGAAAGAAGCGAACGTTGCTATCAATGTCCGCACAAGGACACGTGCGAATATTACGTTGATTTCACGAAGGGACTTTACGGTGAAATGTACTTCAACTGCGAGGACGTCGACGGCTACCACCGTGACGGATGCGTATTCTCTGAAGAGATAGACATTGAAGACAGTATAAGCGTAAACGTAAGATATTCAAAAGGTGCGGTAATGAGTTACTCACTCACCGCGCACTCTCCGTGGGAAGGCATCAACCTTGTATTCAACGGCACAAAGGGCAGAATGGAAATCAAGCGCAAGGACGTCAACAAGTCAAGTTTTGATATTAAGACCGACCAGTACGTAAAGATATTCAACCGCAAGGGCGAGGAAATCACAATCAATATTCCGCAACAAACAAGCGCAGGCCACGGCGGCTCTGATGCGAAGATGCTCGACAAGATATTCAGAAATCCGAATGCGCCCGACCCGTTAAATCAAAGCGCAAGCGTGCGTGCAGGCATGATGTCTATAGGTATCGGTATGGCGGCAAACCTTTCTATGAAGGAAGGAAGACGCGTTGCACTTTCCGAATTCTACGACGAGTTGAAATAAAACACTCACCACAATGATAATTTAAGGAAAAATCTAATGATAACCAAGATAACTAACGCAGTTTTTGTAACGGATACGCTTGAAAAAGGTAAAAGTCTGTATATCGACGGCAAAAAAATTCTTGCATTGACAAGCGAGGAGTTGCCGTTTGACGAAGTAATTGACGCAAAGGAAAAATACGTCAGTTCGGGGTTCATTGATATACATACTCACGGTGGCGGCGGTCACGAATTCTACGGTGGGAAAATTGAGGATATTTTCATTGCCGCGAATACTCACGCGTCTCACGGTACTACCACGATTTACCCGTCTTCCGCTTCCATTTCGGTAGACGATATAAAACTGTTTGTCAAAAATATGCGAGAAGCAATGAAGCAAAACAAAGAAGGCAAGCCTCATATAGCAGGGGCGCATTTCGAGGGCAGATACTTTTCGCAAAGTCAAAGAGGGGCGCAAAACCCAGACTTTCTCTGCAATCCTCAGAAAGACGACTATGAAGCACTTATTGAGGGCAACGAAGACGTAGTGAAACGAGTGAGTTTCGCGCCTGAACTTGAGGGGGCACTCGGTCTTTGCGAATATTTACAAAAGAAAGGTATTATTGCTTCTTTTGCTCATACCGATGCAATATATGAAGAACTCATACCCGCAGTTGACCGCGGATGCAGACTTGCAACCCATCTATATTCGGGAATGAGCGGAGTAACGAGAAGAAACGCATACAGAAGGCTCGGCGGGGTCGAGACGGCTTTTCTTGATGACCGTATTGACGTAGAGGCGATAGCAGACGGAAAGCATCTGCCGAAAGAACTTCTTCAACTCATATACAAGATAAAAGGCGCGGACAAAATCTGCCTTGTCACAGACTCAATGAGGGCGGCAGGACTTCCCGAAGGCGAATCTGACCTCGGCGGTCTTAAGTGTGTTGTGCGCGACGGCGTTGCGTTCCTACCCGATTTTTCAAGTTTCGCCGGAAGCGTGGCAACGTCCGACAGACTTGTGCGCGTGATGTACAAAGATGCGAAAATTCCGCTCTGCGATACGGTAAAGATGATAACGAAAACACCTGCGCGTGTTATGGGACTTTCAGACAGAGGAACACTCGCAAGCGGATATTATGCCGACCTTGTATTCTTTGACGATGATATAAACGTGGAAAGAGTTTTCATTGAGGGCAAAGAGTTCAAAAATTAACCGAAAAAACGTTATAGACGAATTTCAACAGAAAGGAAAATTTCTTATGTTTGAAAGAATAACACCCGAAGAAGCGGGTGTGGACAGTAGACACGTAGAATTGTATATAAAAGAAATTCTGCGTCACAACTGCAATATGCATAGCGTACTCATAATGAAAGGCGACAAACTGTTTGCGGAATATTACTGGTCGCCTTTTAACCGCGACACTACGCACAGAATGTATTCAGAGACGAAAAGTTACGTTGCGATAGCGATAGGTCTTCTTGAAGAAGAGGGCAAACTTTCGCTTAACGATACTCTCGTTTCCCACTACGAAGATAAAGTAGAAAGAGAACTTCACCCCTATCTTGCCGAATTAACTATCCGTGATATGCTCATAATGGCAACCTGCGGAAATTCACCGAATGGGACTTGGTTTTCTGCGTCGGGAGATGACCCTGTAAGCGTTTATCTCAATCGCTCGACAGTCACTCATCCGTCAAACACGAGTTGGTCGTATGACAGTTCAGGCTCTGAAGTACTTACCGCACTTGCAGAAAAACTCGCCGGCAAACCTCTTCTTGAATATCTTAACGAAAAGATATTCCGTCATCTCGGCACGTTCAAGACGGCTGAAATGCTTCAAATTCCTCACGGCGAGTCATTCGGCGCGTCGGCTCTTATCTGCACTCCGCGTGATATGGCTTCGTTTGGTCGTTTTCTTATGAATTACGGCACGTGGAACGGCAAACGCCTAATGAATGAAAAGTTCATACGTGAGGCGACAACGGCACAAATTCCGCACGAGATGATGAATATTGACGGCGGATACAACACCTACGGCTACGGCTATCAGATATGGATAACGCAGACGGGCGGATTCTTCTTCAACGGAATGGGCGGTCAGTATATGATAGCCGACCCGAAGACAGATATAATCTTCGTATGCACGGCAGACACGCAAGGCGACGGTACTGCACGCGACTATTACGTAAGCAGATTCTTCGACTTAATAATAGAAAACGCAAACGAAAAACCGTTGCCCGAAAACAAAGAGGCATACAAGTCGCTTGAAAACGCAACGAGCGACCTTCATCTTTCCGTTGCAAGAGGTAACGAGTTCTCTCCCTTGCAGGAAAAGATAAACGGCAAGACTTTCGTATGCAACCAAAATCCACAAGGAATTGCAAAGTTTTCTTTACATTTTGCAAACGACGAATGTGAATTCCGTTACACGAACGCGCAAGGCGATAAAATTCTGCCCTTCGGGATAAAGCGCAATATATTCGGACTTTTCCCACAACTTGGATATTCCGACAATCCCGTGTGCATACCGACAACAAACGGCCACAAGTATAAGTGCGCCGCTTCGGGTGCTTGGCTACGTGACAACACCTTTTCACTCAAGGTACAGATTATAGACAAATATTTTGGAATGTTGTCTATTGAGTTTGCTTTCAAGGGTAAAGAAGTTACCGTCACGATGAAAAAATCAGCGGAAGCGTTCCTCAACGAATACTCAGGGCAGTTTGTAGCAAGACTTGCCGAGTAAAAAATCATAAAACGAAAAAATAATTTTCAAGGAGATAAACAAAATGGAAATCAGAATTTGCAAAGATAGTCGCGCCCTTGGCGAAAGTGCGGCAAAGCACGTGGCGGCAGTACTCCGCGAGTGTATTGAAAAGAAAGGAAGCGCAAGAATAGTGCTTTCAACGGGCGCATCACAGTTTGACACTATCGCGGCACTTGTAAAAGAGCCTGATATTAAGTGGGAGTGCGTAGAAATGTTCCATCTTGACGAATACGTAGACCTTCCCGAAACACACGGCGCAAGTTTCCGCAAGTACCTCAAAGAAAGATTCGTAGACAAGGTAGCACCTCTTAAGGCGGTACACTTCGTCGACGGTACGAAAGAGTGTATTGAAAGATTGACAGCGGAGATAAGAAAATCCCCCATTGATATTGGTCTTATCGGTATTGGTGAAAACGCGCATATCGCATTCAACGACCCACCTGCAAACTTCGACACGAAAGAGGCTTACATAATAGTTGACCTCAACGAGCGTTGCAAACAGCAACAAATGGGTGAGGGTTGGTTCCCTACCATTGACGACGTACCGAAGCAAGCAGTTTCTATGACGACGTACCAGATAATGCAATGCGAAAGAATCGTTTCCTGCGTACCTTACGCAGTAAAGGCAGAGGCGATAGAAAACACGTTGAAGGCAAAAGAAACGACGAACCTCGTTCCTGCAACACTTCTTAAAACCCACCCCGACTTCATTCTCTATATTGACAACGATAGCGCAAAGGGTATTCTCAACATTTGATTTTCAAGCTCTAAAAAAACCTCGCATCATAAATAATTTTACTATTTAAGAAAGGTTTAGAAAAAATGAAAAGAATAACAGCATTACTTCTCGTTCTTGTTATGGTAGTTCTCGCGCTCGCATCCTGCAAAGGCAAGACGCCTGACGTGAACACCCCCACAGGCGACAGCACAGGAAACGATCAGACGCAGGACGACACCTCAAAATGGGACGGCGTTAATTTCGGCGGCGAAGAGATCATAATCAATATCTCTGACCTCACCTATCCTGCGGCAGTTTCTGCAGGCGCTACAAACGCAGTTAAGTATATGAAGGGCCCTGACAACTACACGACAGACCCCGTACAAAACGCAGTTTACGAGCGTAATAAGAACGTTTTGGAAAAACTCGGACTCAACGTAACGTATCAGCTCTGCGAGTCCTACAGCGCAGACTCACCTGACCTTGCTTTGACGGTAATCGAAAACTTCGTGCTTGCAGACCTTGAGGATGCTCCCGACGTGGTCGGCGCGACAAGCTACGGCATAGTAAGAGCAGGTATAAAGGGTTATCTTTACAATGCTCTCACCACAGAGATGGAAAACCATTTTGAAATTACAGAAGAAGCAGGCTGGTATCCTGAGTTCATGTATGAAAATACACTTGACAACTCAAAACTTTACCTCCTTGCAGGTGACTACTTCATTGATATGCTCCGTTTCGCTTACGCCACCATGGTAAACCTTGACATGTACGACGAGGTATTTGCAAGCGAGGGCGGAAGCGAGGCTCTCTTCGAGCTCATTGAAGCAGGCGACTGGACCTATGACGAGTTTGCGCGTTGCGTTGAAATGGCGTACGTTGACGCAGGCACTATAGGTAAGCTTGATTCCGAAGACACATTCGGCGCTATAAACGCTCCTCACTGGCTCGCTCGTTGCGCTTTTGCAAACTCGGGACTTGACATTTTTGAAGAAACAGAGGACGGCGGCTTCCGTTACGTAGAGGACATAACCGACGTCCACAACTTTATGGACGATCTTCTCGCACTCGGAAACACAAGCGGATTCTATCTTAATCTCCCCAGCTATATGGGTGCAGTTATGCCCCAGCTTAACGAAATTGAAGTATTTATGGACGGAAGGGCGCTTTTCTGCACTGATGCTTACGTTTTGTCTCTTGAGGGCACGGCACTTCAGAATATGGATGACAAGGCGGCTATTATCCCCTTCCCGAAGTATAATTCAAACAACAATTACAGTGCGCTCGTAAGCGACTGCGCTACTGTTGGTGGCGTGCTTTACAACTCCGACAAATTCACAGAGTGCTCGGCATTCTTGCAGATGGCGACCGAAGAATCCAACGGCGACGCAGGAACGCTTCTTTACGAATATTACGAGATAGCACTCAAGTACAAGCTTTCCTCCACTCCTCAGCAGGTAACAATGCTTGAATACATCAGAAACGGTCTTACGTGCCCCAAATCCGTTCTTCTCGACAACTACTTTGCGAAGAACGTAGGCCTGGACACCTTTGCCTCCCAGATGACCAAAGCTCTCATCGCGGGAGTTAACTCAATAGCATCAAGCTGGGATTCTCAATATTCGGCTGTTCAGGGATCACTTGAAGCAACTGCGACAAACTACGGTAACTGATTGTAAAATTCAAACGAAAAAATAAAATAAAACTGCAAAAACATTTGTTTTCGGTGACACTTTTCGTTTTGTTTTTTAGAGTTTGACTGACAAAAATGACTTTTTATTGTACAAATCGCTCAATTTGCTGTCAAGACTTTACTTTGATGTTAAAATAGTGTACAATAAACTTGCTCTATTGAGTCGGTAAAATACAATTGTCGACTCAATAATTTTACACTTTTTTGGAAATTTTGTATCCAAAATCAAAGAAACGAGCGTTTTTTTATCCAATTTCATATAGAAAAAGGATTTTTTTTATTGTATAATATAAGATGGAAAAATTGCAAATCAAACAAATAACAAACACGAAAAGGAGTTTTATGATGAAGAGAATTATTGCAATTTTGCTTATTGCCGTTATGTTGGTCTCCATGACTGCTTGCGGTGGCAAAGAACAAGGCGAACAGGGTGACAAAGGCACAACCGCTGCCGCTAAAACAGAAGAAAACAAATGGGAAGGCGTTAACTTTAACAACGAAACCATAATCGTAAGCCTTTCAAACCACGCCCCCAGTTTTGCAGTTAATGCAGGTGCTGAAGATTCCGTTAAGTATATCAAAGGTCCTGACACCTACACGACAGACCCCGTGCAGAACGCAGTTTACGACCGTAACAAGAAGGTTGCTTCTCAACTCGGTCTTGACATTCAGTATCAGATATGTGCTGAATACAATTCGTCTGCTCCCGCAACCACACTCACCATTATCGAAAATTTCGTACTTGCTGACCTTGAAGATGCTCCCGACGTAATTTCTACTATGGGTTACGGTATGATTCGTGCAGGTATCAAGGGCGACCTTTACAACGCTTTGAGCACAGAATACGAAAACTATTTCGACTTCACGCAGAACGGTTGGTACTCCGACTTCATGTATGAAAACACTCTTGACGAGTCTAAAATCTACATGCTCGCAGGCGACTATTTCATTGACGTACTCCGTTACGCTTACGCAATGCTCGTAAACGTTGACATGTACGATGAAGTATTTGCAAGCGAAGGCGGTTCTCAATCCCTTTTTGACCTTATAAACGAAGGCAACTGGAACTATGACGAACTCATGAGAGCAGCTGAAATGGCTCACGTTGACGGCGGCGAAATAGGTATCAACGACGCAGAGGATACTTTCGGCGCAGTTAACAACTCAAGTTGGCTCATGCGTACAACTTTCGCAACTTCCGGTCTTGAAATTTTCGAATATGACGAAAACGGCAAACTCCGTTACAAAGAAGATATAACCGACGTACACAACTTCGTTGACAGAATGATAGAAGTTACAAGCACCGAAGGTTTCTACCTCAACAATGCTCCTACTTACTACGTTTATACAAATATTTTCACCGAAGGACGCGCACTCTTCTCATTTGACGCACCCGTGCTTCAGATGGAAGGTACTGTAGTTCAGAACATGGATGACAAGGTTGCTTTGATTCCTTATCCTAAATACGACGATGAAAGCGCGTATGCTGCTCTCGTTAGTGACTGTGCAAACTTCGGCGGTATTCTTTACAACTCCGACAAGTTCACGGAATCTTCTGCATTCTTGCAGATGTCCAACGAAGAGTCCAACAACGGCGAAAACTCCCTCATTCACCAGTACTACGAAATTACTTTGAAGTACAAACTCTCCAACACTCCCGAACAGATTAAGATGCTTGAATACATCAGAGACGGTCTCTGCTCTCCTAAATCTATGCTTTACGACAACTACTTCGCACAGAACGTTTCTCTTAAGATGTTCTTCCAACTCGCTAACACGAGCGTTAACTCCAGAACGAACACTTTCGCTTCTGACTGGGCTTCCCAGTATGATGCAGTACAGTCTTCTCTTGAGCAGACTTTGTTGACGTACGGTGTTCAAGACTGATAAACGCTAATAATTAAAGGATTTTATATGAAAAAAATACTGTTATTCTTACTTGCGATTTCGCTTGTTCTCTGCTTTGCATCTTGCGGCAAGGATAAAACCCCCGACAATACCGAAAGAGACATACCGAAATTCAATTCGGCAGAACTTCCCTCTTGGCAGGATTACACTATTATTTACCCCGACGGCGCAGATACCGTGATTTCCGATGCGTTCGTTCGTTTTTCCGAGGCTATATCGGCAAAGTACGGTGCACCGCTTCGCATTAACACAGACTTTGTTGTTCCGTCAAAACCCGTACCCGAAGGAACACTTGAAATTCTTATCGGTAAAACGAACAGACAGGAAAGCCAGAACAATGCGGCAAACTTGAAAGCAGGCGACTACGTAATCAAGTTTGAAGGAAACCGCGTCGTTATCCTCGGCGGTAACGCAGATTCCACGGCAAAAGCAGTAGATTTCTACATTGAACACCTTCTTGGCGAAACAGGACTTCTCTACCCGACAGACGACGGCGTAGTCGTAAAGGGTAATTACGTAGTAAATACTCTTACAATCAGCGGTGTGGACATTTCTGAATTCACACTCGTTCGCGGTTCTAATATGAGTTCCGCGGAACGCCAACTCTTCTCATACTTGCAGACGAGAATTGCCGCAGTTTGCGGCGTTGAAATTCCCGCAATGATGTATAACGCAGGCGAATCGGAATACGAAATTCTTTTCGGCGACACCGGAAGAGAGGAATCCGTATTCGACATTCCCGAAGGCACGGTAGCAGCACGTCAGACCGACAAGAAACTTGCTTTCTTCGGTAACGGCGAAAATGCAAACGGCGCAATGATGAGATATTTCATTGACGAAGTCCTTGGAAATATTCCCGTAGGCGAAAGTTACGATATTCAGATTGAAGGATTTGAAGGCGAAACCTACTCGCTTCCTACTCTTGCACAGACCAATCTCCCTGCAGTTTTGCGCGACTACACAGGCGAGTATGACACAGACTTCACGAACAGTGAAAACGTTTTCGCAAGATTTATTCTTTCGGTAAACGATCTCCCCGACGAGATAACGGTTGTTGACCCTATTGAAATTGAAGATTACCCCGATAGTCAGAAGATTGAATTCTACGTTGCTCCTGACGGAAACGACGACAACCCCGGTACAATTGATGCTCCCTTCGCTACCATCGCGGAGGCGGCAAAGAAAGTAGCATCCTACGGTGGCGGCGGTACTGTATGGGTACGCGGCGGTGTATACAACACAAACAAAGCAAGAACAATTTCCGTTTCGGGAACTCTTATTTCTCCTATATTCATAAAGGCTTATGAAGACGAGACTCCTATATTCAAGGGCGGAAAGCAACTTAACCCCGCAGACTTCAAGCCTCTTGACCCGAACGATCCCGTTGCGGCAAAGATTCCCGAAGATGCAAAGGCTAACGTGGTTTACGTCAACCTTTACGACATCGGCTGGTCTCTTGACGATATGGGTGTAATTGATTCAAGCGGCACTCCGAAACTTCACATTGACGGAATTACACGCGACCTTGCAAGATACCCCAACTCAAACGAAGATAACCTTTACTTCAACTACGTATTCGATACGGGTAGCGTAACCGCACGCGACGGCTCAGATCTTTATTCAGGCTGGATAAAGAGAGTAAAATCGGGCGAATTCGACGATAATTCCAATGTCGTATTCTACACAGACAAATACGGCAACAGAAACCTCGACTGGGGCTGGGCTATAAAATTGGTAGATATGACGCCTTGCATGTGGGAAAATACGGGCGACATCTGGTACTACGGTAACGTATATTCCGGATGGGAATTCGGCTACTACAACATTGAATCTTTTGACATAAAGACAAAGAAGATGACGTCGAAGACAGGCTCTTCGTACGGTGCTATGCACTCCACTAACTCCCCGACGGGTTACAACACCTATTATCTCTTCAACGTGATAGAGGCACTTGACTACGAAGGTGAGTGGTTCATCGACAGAAATACGGGCTATATGTATATCTACAAGACGGAAAACTTCGAAAATGCAGATATCGTATTTAGCGCAACGTCAAAGAATGCAATAGAGTTCAACAATAGCAGTTGTATCGTACTTGACGGCATGACAGTCGAACTTAGTGGCAACTACGGCATTTACACAAGCAACTCAAACAACATCGTAATAGAAAGATGTAACGTTTCTAAGACAGATAACACAGGTATTATAATAGGAACAGGAAGCACTGACTGTGCGGTTATTTACAACGAAGTCTACGACATTGACGCTTCAATGATAAGCCTTTCTGCTTCGAGCGCATCTATAAAAGAAGGCACTCCTGCAAGAAATATAGCGCAGAATAACTACTGCCACTCACCCCGTCCTACAAAGGAAACGGGTATTAGTGTAAGCGGTGCTCTCTCCGTTGCATCTCACAACTACCTTGTAGACTGTAAGATAAACCTTTCTACTTCTTCCGAATGTATCGTTGAATATAACGATATAGCGGGCGGTTCTCCCGACGTATCCGATGCAGGTCTTATTTACCTCAACGGCTACTACAACTTCGGAAACCACATAAGATACAACTACTTACACGAGTGGAATGCTCCCGGTTCGGGCGTTTACTTCGACGACCTTTCTTCCTGCAACTATGCTTACTACAACATAATTGACTCGACAGAAGCAACGAGAAGCAAGGGTATAAACCTTCTTTACTGCTCGTCAGGTCATTTCAACGTATTCTACGGCAATCTCCTTATAGGAAGAAACTCCGACTACATCCACGAATCCACGCTTTACTTCGACGATAATGCTTCTCTTGGATACCGTTTTGCAGGTCTTTCCGACGGTTACGTAACCAATATGGATACCTACGGAAGCAACTTCTTCAAGCGTTTCCCTGAAATAAAGAACTTCCAAGCCCTTATGAGACAGCACGTTGAAGAACGCGCAAAGCCAGGCTACGTACGTAACGAACTTGAAATTTACGTCCGCTCACCTGCAAACAACGTAATCAAGAACAATATCGTTCTCGGTTGTAACGATCCTATCCACTTGACGCTTCTTGCAAAGAAGAATTCAGTAACAGGTGAGGCTATGACCTCGACAGACCTCATTGAAAACAACTACACGGAAAAGAATCCCGAACTCGTTATTGCTGATTATGCAAATGGCGACTTCTCCATTCTCCCCGATATAATAAATGAGGTAAAGAGAGTAATTCCAGACCTCTATCAACTTACAACCGAAAACATGGGTCTTACTTACGAATTGGCAGAATGACAACTTTTGTTTACCAAAACACAAATAAAAGTGTTTTGACAGTTTAAAAAAGCAGCACCCCCTCGACACACGCCGAGGGGGTTCTTTTTTTGAGTTTGTTGATAAGTTATCTTCTATTTCACATCAAAACATTATAATAAAAAATCAAAATCTATATTGTCAAAGCAATAAAAATATTGTATAATATTCACATAGCAAACACGTAAAAGTGAAATATAAAAAGGAGACTGCTATGAAAAAACGAATTCCACTACTTTTGTTATGTATTTTTCTCGTGATTTCACTTGCTTCATGCGGCGGTAATAACAACGACAACAAACCGACCTACAACACACTTGAAATACCGAACTGGCAAAATTACGTAATCACTTACCCGAGCGACGCGAGTGCGACTATTTCCGACGCGTTCAAAACGCTTTCCGACGCGATTACGGAAAAATACGGCGTTTCTTTGCGTATTAGCGACGACTTTATGATACCAGGCGAAGAAGCACCCGTTGGCACGCTTGAAATCCTTGTAGGCGAAACAAACAGACAAGAAAGTGTTACCACACGCGCCGACATAAAATCAAACGACTACGTTATAAAATTTGAAGGCAACCGCCTCGTTATTATAGGCGGCTCTGAAGCCACGACAGTTGAGGCGGTCAATTATTACGTAGAAAATCTTCTCGGCGATAACGGCCTTTTGTACCCCGACCAGAGTTATGAAATAAGAGGCACTTACAGAGTTGACAAGTTGACTGTAAACGGTGTTGACATTTCCGAATTCCAGATTGTTCGCGGCGCGGGTATGAATATTTCCGAACGTCTGCTTGCTTCTATGATTCAGACAGAGATAGCGAATGCGTGCGGTGTGGTAATCCCTCTCGTTATGCCCTCTGATTCCGAAATTGAATACGAAATACTTGTAGGCGATACAGGAAGAGCCGAAACCTCAAAAGAGGCAGAGCCAGGCACTGTAAACATTGAACAGACTGCAAACAAGTTAGCCCTTTACGGAAACGGCGACTATTCATCTGCTTACGTTATCAAGTATCTTATAAACGACATAATCAGAGCAATTCCCGAATGCGACAGTTACGATATCAAGTTTGACGACATTATCGGTCTTGAATACACTTCTCCTATGCTCACGGGAACTAATCTCCCCGTTGCACTCCGCGACTATACGGGTGCTTACGGCACGGACTTTGCAGACAACGCAAACGTGCTTGAAAGATTTTTCGCTTCCGTTGACGAACTTCCCGAAGAGATAAGCATTCTTGAACCTATTGAAGCCGTGGACTTCCCCATTTCCATGACAACAGAGATATTTGTCGCGCCCGACGGAGATGACTCAAACCCCGGCACAATAGACGCACCTCTGGCATCTATTGAAACCGCGGCAAAGAAACTCAGAAACAAAAGCGGCGGTATTATTTGGGTGCGCGGCGGAGTATATGAACTTACGTCTTCTATTGACATAAGTTCCCTTTCGGGCACTATACTCTCTCCTATGATAATTTCGGCATACGAAGATGAAACTCCTATCTTCACTTCAGGTAAAGAAATACCGATAGAAGAATTCAAAGACGTCGACTATTCTGCAGACGCAGTAGCAGAGAGAATTCCCGAAAGTGCAAAAAGCAGTATCGCATACGTAAATCTTCTCGAACTCGGCTGGACTGAGAAGGAGATTGGAACGTTAGGCGGCGAGTCTACTCCCAAAGTATACATTGACAGCACACTTCAGCATTTGGCAAGATATCCTAACTTCGGTGAACCTGAACTTTACTTCGACCACGTATTTGATACAGGTAGCGTAACTTCTACGGGAAGTTCTAACCTTTACAAAGGTTGGTCTAACAGAGTTTTGAGCGGTGAGTTTGACGATATTCCCGGACTTACCTTCTTTACTGACTCCGCAGGAAACAGAAACGTTGACTGGGGTTGGTCTATAAAAATGATAGACCTCACACCTTGCACGTGGGTTAACACCGGTAACATCTGGTATTACGGTAACGTATTCGAAGGATGGGAATTCGGTCACTACAATATTGCTTCTTTTGACGTAGTTACAAGGAAAATGACCTCAAAGACAGGTAGTTCGTACGGTGCGAAAGTATCGAGTAACTCTCCGACAGGTCACAACGACTACTACCTCTACAACGCAATTGAAATGCTCGATGCTCCCGGCGAATGGTTCTACGATCCCGATACAGGAAACTTCTACATATACAAATCAGAAAACTTCGAGTCCGCAACCATTCGTTATGCGGCTTCCAGTTTCTCCTTGTTCAACATCTCAAATTCCAATAGCGTCGTAATAGACGGACTTACCATCGACATAAGCGGCGGTAAGGGTATCTACGTTTCCGACTCTGACAACGTAGTAATAGAGCGTTGCGTATTGAAGAATACTCAAGACGTTGCAATTAACATTGGAAACCAATCTCAAAACTGTGCAGTAATCTACAACGACGTATCGCAGATAGGCACTACTATGATCAAGGTAGACCCGGGCAACACTCATTACTCCGCTTTGAAGCGTGACAGAAATATAGTACAGAATAACTACTGCCACGACCCGAGAGTTAAAGTTCAGGGCGGTATAGTAATAGGCGGTCACCTCTCTGTTGTTTCTCACAACTATCTTGAAAACTGCCAGATCAACTTCGGTTCTTCTGCTGAATGTATCGTTGAGTATAACGATCTTTCGGGCGGTTCAAAAGACGTATCGGATGCAGGTCTTATCTATCTTGTAGGTTACTACCATCACGGAAACCACATAAGATACAACTATTTGCATAACTGGAATGCTCCCGGTTCGGGCGTTTACTTCGACGACCTTTCTTCCGGAAACTATGCTTACTACAACATAATCGACTCGACGAACGCAACGAGAAGCAAGGGCATTAATATGCTTTACACATCGTCAGGTCACTACAACGTATTCTACGGCAATATCCTTGTGGGAAGAAGTTCCGACTACATAAACGAGTCCGCCATGTATTTCGCAGATTCGAGCCACCTCGGATACCGTTTCACACCTCATACAAACTCTCTCGTATCTAATCACAACTCAAAATACAGCAAGAACGAGTTCTACAAGAGATTCCCTGAGTACGAAGTATTTATGGAAAAAATGACCCAACATAAAGCAGAGCGCGAGACAAACGGCTACGTGAGAAACGAACTTGAGATATATCTCCGTTCACCTGCTAACAATATTATGATGAACAACATTATAATAGGTTGTAACGCTCCTATAACCCAAGCACTCCTCACCCTCACTAATTCAATTACGAACAAGCCTATGGAGTCAACCGACCTCGTAGAAAGAAACTACACTACAAAATATCCGTCTGCAGTGCTTAACGATTTTGAAAACGGCGACTTCTCAATCATTCCCGAAGCAATAGAAGAAGTTAAGTCCGTTATTCCCGACTTCAAAGCACTCTCTACGGAAAAAGTCGGTCTTACTTATGCATTGAACTGATTTAGTCCACTTTTTGACTACCTCATTTTTTGAGGTAGTCATTTTTTATTTAGTATTATTCTCTTTTTTGCTTTATAGAAAAAACAGATGCCGATTTGTTATTTCATATTGACTAAAACTACTCTTCATTTTTGTGCGTAGTGACGAAATTACATTTGCCCTATTTACAATTGACGAAAAATATATTAAAATTATGTATGAAAAACATTATACATAACGGTATAATTAAAGAAAGGAAACCTCTATGAAAAAACGCATTTTTCTTTTAGTTCTGGTGTTTATTCTGTCGCTTTCGCTTTTTGCTTGCGACGGCAAAGACACACCTGACGTAACCGAAGGCGCGGGCGACCCCCAAGCAGAACTTCCCGAAAACGGATACGTCGTCGACATCTTAACGATAAACGGAATTGATATTTCCGAGTTCGTTATAGTTAAGGGTACTGACCTCACCTCAATGGAAAAACTTATAGTACCCAAAATTCAAGAGCAGATTGCTCGCATTACAGGTATTACAATTCCCGTTGTGGAAGCAAGCGAACCTGAAGTGCAGTATGAAATTCTCGTAGGTAATACGGGAAGAGCGGCAACTTCGGTTGAACTCGTAGAAGGTCGCGCAACGGCAAAATTCGCAGACGGAAAGATAGTTCTTTACGGAAATGGCGAATATGCAACTACATACTCGTTGAAGTTCTTCAATGAAGTGCTTTGTGCTGTTCCTACGGCAAAAAGTTATAACATTGAGTTCCCGAACTTCGAAGACTTGATGTGCGAAAATCCCAATCTTGCGGGTACTAATATGCCTCTTGTATTGCAGAACTTCAAAAACGAGCCTGCATACGACATAGACTTCACGAACAACAATAACGTATTGAATAAGTTCTTCACAACACTCAATGAGTTCCCCGAAGAAGTTACTGTACTTCCCCGCTATGAAGCAGAAAATTTCCCTCTCTCTATGATGAATCAGATATTCGTAGCGACTGACGGAAGTGACGAAAACGAAGGTACTATTGAAGCACCTTTGGCTACTATTGAAGCGGCAGTCAAGAAACTTAACGGTAAAAACGGCGGCGTTATTTGGGTGCGCGGCGGTGTTTACAACACTACAGTAAGTATTTCTTCCGCAACGGGTACTCCTATTTCTCCCGTTATTATTTCTGCTTACGAAGATGAAACTCCTCTCTTCACAAGCGGTAAAAAAATCAACGTTGAAGATTTCAAAGAAGTTGACTACGCAACCGATACAGAAGCGAAGAGAATTCCTACTGCGGCACAACCGAACATCGTTTACGTTAATCTTAAAGAACTCGGTTGGACAGACGCAGAGATAGGCTCAATTGTCGGCGGCGCAAGCAGCAAGGCTAAAGTTCCTCAACTCTACATTGACGGCGCGCTTCAACATATAGCAAGATACCCCAACGCAGGCGAGCCTGAACTTTATTTCGACTACGTATACGATACAGGAAGCGTTTCTTCGAGCAGTGAGCATACAAACCTATATGCAGGTTGGGCAAAGCGTACGAAGAACTGGGACCTCTGGGTTGCGGCAGGAAGAAGCGACACGGCTTCTTACAATTACGACAAGTCCGCATACAAGTCTCTTAGCGAGGCTATTACAGATGCAAAGAAACTCGATGCAGTAAAAGATACAAAGTACAAAGACTCTTCGGGAAATACAAACTTCGACTACGGTTGGCAGATAAGAATGCGCGACTTCACTCCTTGTACATGGGTGAACACAGGCAACATCTGGTATCACGGTAACGTATTCGAGGGTTGGGAACACGGATATTACAACATTGAATCGTTTGACCTTACATCAAAGAAAATGACTTCAAAGTCAGGTTCTGCTTACGGTGCAAAGCCTTCGACCAACTCCCCGACAGGTCACAACGACTACTATCTCTTCAACGCAGTTGAAATGCTTGACGCTCCCGGCGAGTGGTTCTATGACGTAAACACGGGCAACCTCTACATTTACAAGACCGAAGGTTTTGAAAATGCGGACATCCGCTACGCAGCGCCTTCTTCTTCCGCAATAGACACCATAACGATAAATTCCGCAAAGAACCTCATTCTTAACGGCATTCAAGTTAGCATAAGCAGCGGTAAAGGTATTTGCGTAACCAACGGTGACAACGTAATCGTTCAGGGTTGTTCTGTAATGAACACCGCAAATTACGGTATTCACCTTTACTCCAACACAAGAAACAGTGCTGCAACGTACAACGAAGTACAGCAGACGGGTGAAGTTATGATTTTAGCGTATCCGAGTGACAGTTCGTATGCAAAACTCATACCCTCCCGACTCGTTGTACAAAATAACTACTGCCACAATCCTCGCGTGAGAATTCAGGGCGGTATTACTGTAGGCGGTTATCTCTCTGTTGCATCGCACAACTACCTCAATAACACACAGATAAACTTCACAAACTCTACCGAATGTATCGTTGAATACAACAACATCGAGGGTGGCTCAAAGGACGTATCCGATGCAGGTCTTATCTACCTTGTAGGTTACTTCCACCACGGAAACCACATAAGATATAACTACTTGCACGAGTGGAATGCACCCGGTTCGGGCGTATATCTTGACGACCTTTCAAGCGGCCACTACGTATACTACAACATAATCGACTCGACAAACGCAACGAGAAGCAAGGGTATCAACATGATTTACACGTCCTCAGGACACTATAACGTAATCTTTGGAAACCTTCTCGTTGGAAGAACGAGCGACTATATTCAGGAGTCTTGTCTCTACTTTGACTCAACGACGTCTCTTACTTACCGTTTTCCGGGCCGCATAGATACTTTGTTTAAAACACTCAATTCAAGTTACAATATATCGAAATTGTACTCTCGTTTCCCCGAATTGAAGGCATTCCACGACAAAGCGAAGCAGTATGATACGGAAAGCGCAAAGTCGGGTTATACACGCACAGAACTTGAAAACTATCTCCGTGCACCGAACAATAATATTATTATGAATAATATCATTATCGGTTGTAACACTCCCATAACACAACCCATTACGACAAAGCAGAATACTGTGTCAGGCGGTCTTATGGTATCTACTGACCTTGTTGATTACAACTATTCGTCAATGGATGCAAACGCTATATTCGTAGACTTTTTAAACGGTGACTTCACTGTTTACGAAGACGTTGTTGAAGAAATCAAGTCTGCACTCTACGAATACACACCTCTTTCAACAGAGAAAGCAGGTCTTACTTACGAAAGATAATCCAAAAGGCAATTGAAAGTTAATTTTGATTTGACATTTTTCATTATTTTCCTTTCTTTTTCCCTTACGGGAGCCGATGGGGGATTTCCCCCATCGGTCTTTCTTTTTTGCAGAGAAGTTTGACAAAAAATCAAAAAAATTCCTTTTTTCTATTTACTTTTGTATATAAATGTATTAAAATAGACTTAGATAAAAATACTAAAAGGTAGGAGACCGATATGAGTATTGAAATTACAACAACACCCGCGCAACACAATCTTTCGCTTATCAAGGCTATAAAGCCCGCTATGAGATACGACGGCACGAAGCCGTTTGCTGAATGGCAGGCAGAAGCGAGAGCAAAACTTGCTGAACTTCTCGGAATGAGCGCATTTGAAAAGTGCGACCCCAAATTCCAGATAGATTTCGTAAAGGAAGAAGAAACATACACAGAATACAGATTCGTTATTCAGAGTGAAGAAGGATATTTCCTCCCTGCACATCTTTGGGTTCCTCGTGGAATAGAAGGCAAGATTCCCGTTTGCGTATGTCTTCAGGGACATTCAAAGGGCTTCCATATTTCTCTCGGCAAGCCGAAGTATGAGGGTGACGAAAACACCATTTCAGGCGGCGACCGTGACTTCGCACGTCAGATAGTACGTGAGGGCTTCTGTTCTCTCGCTATTGAGCAGAGAAACTTCGGCGAGTGCGGTGGCACAGAAAAGGGCCCTGCATGCCACATTTCCACCATGTCCGCTATCATCAACGGCAGAACTACCATCGGCGAGCGTGTATGGGATACAAGCAGAGTTATCGACGCAGTGCTTGAAAACTTCGATATGGTAGACGCAAACCAGATTTACTGCATGGGCAACTCAGGCGGCGGTACAGCGACTTACTACGCTGCATGTATCGATGAGAGAATTTCTCTCGCTATGCCCTCTTGCGCAGTTTGTACATACAAGGATTCTATCGCGGCTATGTCACACTGCGTATGTAACTTTGTTCCCAACATCGCTAAGTTCTTCGACATGGGCGACCTTGCGGGTCTTATAGCACCCAGAAAACTCGTTGTTGTTCACGGTGTTCAGGATGGCATATTCCCCGACCACGGCGTAAAGGAAACATACGAAATAATCAAGAAGATGTACGAAGCGGCAGGCGTTCCCGACGACTGCAGACTCGTATCCGGTCCTGAAGGTCACCGTTTCTATGCAGACCTTTCTTGGCCTGTAGTTCACGAATTGCTTAACAAATAATTGTTTACATAAAAAAGACTTCACTCCGTTTTTGAAGTGAAGTCTTTTTTTATTTTTTATTTTTTATTTTTGTGAGATGCGAGAAGATTCATCTTGATGTCCCAGAGTTTCTGGCTAAGGTCAACGTAGTAGGTATGGGGGTTTTCAAATCTGCGGACTTCTTCCCAGAGATTCGCAACTTGTTCGCGGCAGTATGCCTGAATTTCTTTTATATCGGGGGACTTATATACGCATTCGCCCGAAATGAATATAGGCACAAGCAATTCTTTCGCTACAAAGTCTGTAACGGTCTTGCGTTTCCAAGTTTCTTTGGGGTCGAAAAGTTCAAGAGGTTCTGACTCGTCTATTACTTCATCATACACGCAAAGCAAGTCTGCAATTGCTACGTTTGTTGCTTTGTCAAAAATTCTGTACAGTTTTTTGAAGTGGGGGTTTGTTATCTTGCCCACGTTTTCGCTTATTTTTATCTTCGGTACTATTTCGCCGTTTTGTTCTTTTGCAACAAGTTTATAAACACCGCCGAAAACGGGGTCGCTCTTTGCGGTAATGAGGCGTTCACCAACGCCGAAAGAGTCAACCTGCGCCCCCTGATGTATGATGTCGCGGATAATGTTTTCGTCAAGGGAGTTGGAGACTACTATTTTACATTCTGTAAGTCCTGCTTCATCAAGCATTTTTCTCGCCTTCTTTGTAAGGTATGCGATGTCTCCGGAGTCAAGACGGATTCCGCATTTTTTAATTCCCATAGGCCAAAGCACTTCTTTGAATGCTTTTATTGCGTTGGGAATACCGCTTTTTAGCGTGTCGTAGGTATCTACGAGAAGTGTTGCATTGTCGGGGTAGGTCTTACAGTAAGAGACGAAAGCATCGTATTCGTTATCAAACATCTGAACCCACGAATGCGCCATCGTACCTATTGCGGGGATTGCGTAGTCGCGGTCGGAGATAGTGCAAGCCGTCGCCGCGCAACCGCCTATATATGCGGCTCTTGCACCGAGGATTGCGGCATCTGCGCCCTGCGCACGGCGAGAGCCGAATTCGGCTACTGCTCTGCCTTGAGAAGCGCGGACTATTCTATTCGCCTTTGTCGCTATGAGTGACTGATGGTTGAGAGCAAGCAAGAGATAAGTTTCTATAAACTGCGCCTGCACCGCAGGAGCACGTACAGTAAGGAAAGGCTCATTCGGGAAAATCGGTGTACCTTCGGGGATAGCGAAGATGTCTCCTGTAAACTTAAATTTACGTAAATATTCCAAAAATCCTTCTGAAAAGCAGTTGCGGCGGCGAAGATATTCGATGTCCTCATCGGTGAAGTGAAGGTCTTTTTTATATCCTATTACCTCCTCAAGACCTTCGGCAATTGCGAAACCTCCGCCGCCGGGTATGCGTCTGAAAAATACGTCAAAGTAGGATATTTCATCGCCTTTTCCAAGTTCGTAGTATCCGTTTGCCATTGTGAGTTCGTAATAGTCACAAAGCATTGTGTAGTTTCTTTTTTCCATTTTTTGTCTTTAGTCCTCCGTTTGCGTGGGTTTTGGCGGATTGCCTGCATATTCCCAATATTTTCTGTCAAGAGAGCGATAACGCACCGCTTCTGCCATGTGTTTCATTTTTATAACGTCAGAGCCGTCAAGGTCGGCGATAGTTCTTGCGACCTTTACTATACGGTCGTAGCCTCGCGCGGACATTGAAAGTTTTTGGAAAACGTCGTGAAGAAGTTGTTCCGCTTCAAGTTCCATACGGCAGAATTTTCTTATCTTTGCTGTCGGTATCTGCGCATTGCATTTTATGTCTACGCCTGCTTCTTCGTATCTTTTTACCGCTATTTCACGGGCACGGTTTACTCTTTCTCTTATGATAGATGAGGGTTGACCGTCGGGGGTATCGGAGCGCAAGTCGGTAAACGACACGCGCGGCAATTCAACGTGAATGTCAATACGGTCAAGCATAGGGCCGCTTATTTTTGAAAGATACTTGCGGATTGCCGCAGGGTGACAGGTGCAACGGTTTGAACGGTCGCCGTAGTATCCGCAGGGGCAAGGATTCATAGCACACACCATCATAAAGGAAGATGGGTAACTTACGCGGGAATTTACGCGTGTTACGGTTACAACTCCGTCTTCAAGAGGCTGGCGCATTGATTCTATTATGTGTTTTCCAAACTCGGGAAATTCATCAAGGAAAAGAACACCGTTGTTGGCAAGTGAGATTTCGCCCGGTTTCGGGTTTACGCCACCGCCGACAAGCCCTGCCACGCTCACGGTGTGATGAGGCGAGCGGAAAGGTCTCTCTGTAACGAGGTTGCTCTGCAACATTCCCATAACCGAATGAACTTTCGTCGTTTCTATCGCCTCGTCGAAAGTCATATCGGGAAGTATTGTAGGTATGCGTTTTGCAAGCATTGACTTTCCTGAACCCGGAGGGCCTATAAGCAATATATTGTGGCCGCCTGCCGCCGCGACTTCAAGCGCACGCTTCGCTACATACTGTCCGCGCACGTCGGAAAAGTCTACGTCAAACTTGCCGTATTCGGCGAAGAATTTATTTTTATCGTACGTTGTGGGGGTAAGCGGTGCTTCGCCTTTCAAGTGGGCGACGAGTTGTTTGAAGTTTTCTACTCCATAGACGGTAACCCCCTCAACGACAGATGCTTCGCTTGCGTTTTCCGCGGGCACGAAAATTTCTTTTCTTCCCATTTCTTTTGCCGCAAGTGTCATACAGAGAACACCGCTTATTTTTCGGAGTTCGCCCGAAAGCGAAAGTTCGCCCAAAAGGCATTTATCGTCAAACGAGACAGAGCGAGGAATTACGCCGTCGCACTGCATTATTGACGAGAGAATAGCGAGGTCGTAAGAACTTCCCTCTTTCTTTATATTTGCGGGGGCAAGGTTTACCATTATATCCATTGACGGAAACATATATCCGCTATTTTCGCAGGCGCATTTTACACGTTCTACTGCTTCTTTTACCGCGGTATCGGGAAGACCTACGAGTTGAAAATCGCCGAGGCGGTCTCTTGCGCTGCATTCTACTGTCACTTCATATCCGTCAATTCCGAAAGTACCTGCACTGTATATTCTTGAAAGCATACTGTCCTCCTTTATTTTTGTATTATTCCGTTTATTATTTTCGCCATACCGGGCGCAAGGTCAAAAGGTCTTACACCGTATTCCGAATATACGTGTGAAAGTTCTTCTCCTGCTCTTGCGTGTATATACGCGCCGCACACCGCCGCTTCAAAAGGAAGTGCGCCTTGTGCGAGAAGCGATGCTATAGCACCTGCAAGGGTGTCACCGCTTCCACCTTTCGCAAGAGAGGAATTTCCGGAGTTATTTATCATTATCCGCGCGCCGTCGGAAATAACGGTTGACGCGCCTTTTAGCAAAGTTACAACTCCGTATTCGGAAGAAAACTCACGCGCTATATTCATTCTGTCGGCGGAGACTTCTTTCGTGCTTATTTTACACAATCGTGCCATTTCCGCAGGGTGAGGAGTGATTATAACTTTTCTGTTTGACGAGCGCAAAACTTCTACTCCGTACTCTGCAAGTGAGTTGAGCGCATCGGCATCAAGCACTATGGGTGCGCCCTCAGTCTTTAGCAATTTGCAAACAATTGTATACAATTTCTCGCTTGTTTCGCATCCGCAACCGAGCAAAATCGCGCTTGCGGGGGTGAGTTTTTCTATTATTTCATCGGGGGTGACGTTGTCTTCTATGGGTGAATATATTACTTCGGGAAGTATAGGACACGCACTATCGCATACCGAAGAATGAGAGACGAGTTTCACTATTCCTGCGCCTGTGAGAAGCGAAGCGTGTGCGGAAAGGATTGCCGCGCCTCTGTATTTTTTCGAGCCGCAGAGCATTGAGAGTGTGCCAAAAGTACCCTTGTGGGTGTTTTTTTCGCGTTTCGGCAACATCTCACGCACAACGTCATCATCGGTGACAGTATGTGTAAGCGAGAATGCGGAGTTTATTTTTTCTCCGTTTATGCCAATTCCGTCGCACAAAAGTTCTCCGCAGATTTCTTTCGCGGGGTAGGAATAAAGACCTATCTTCGCATAAGACAGCATAATCGTTTTATCGGCTTTTATATATTTCTCCGCTACTGTGCCGTCTTTTGCGCATACTCCGAGCGGCACGTCTACTGCGAGCACTCTCGCGCCCGAAGAATTTACTTTATCGGCAAGTGTGCAAAGGGTAGCGTCAAGGTCTTTTCTTGCGCCTGTGCCGAGTATCGCGTCTATTATGAGGTCGGAATTTGAAAACAGCGCAAAAAGTTCATCTTCGCTATATTCCGAGAGTTTGTATATTTTTTCGGTTTTTTCGCATTTGGAAAGGTAGTATTTCCCTGCTTCTGTGCGTTGACCTGATGAAAATACGTCGATAAGCGTCACGCGTGCGCCGTGCTTTTTGAGTGTGGCGGCAGATGCATATCCGTCGCCGCCGTTGTTTGCGCCGCCGCAAAGCAGAGTTATAGAGGGCGATTTCTTTCCCTCGGTCATAGCAAGGGCTTCACGCGCAACGGCATCGCCTGCTCTTCCCATAAGGGTTTTTGCGCTTATATTCAATTCTTTTTCCGCGTATTCGTCAATTTTTGAGATATACTCCGGTAAAACGCAAATCATAATACACCTCGCAAATAAAATATAACTCCAATTAGCATTTTATCACAACATACCCAATCTTTCAAGAGTTTTGGCTACTAATTTGCATTTATTTTGCTTTAAATGAACGATTATGTATTTACAAGGCGAAAAAAATGTGATATACTATATAAAACTGCTATATACTGTATTTGCAATATTTGATTGCAAAGTTCAATATAAGGAGGACGAAAAATGAAAAATACCATCATCACGATAGCGCGCCAATACGGCAGTGGCGGAAGAGAAATAGGAGAAAAGGTCGCTGAAATTCTCGGCATTAAGACCTATGACAAAGAACTCATCCGCATGGCATCGGCAGATACGGACATTCACGAAAAGGCACTTGAAAAAGCAGACGAAAAGGCGGCAAACAGTCTTCTCTATACTCTCGCTATGGGCTCTAACATTTTCGGCGCTAATCATCTCGGCTCGTACAATCTGCCCATAAACGATAAACTTTTCATTCTTCAGTCTGACGCAATCCGCGAGATAGCGGAAAAAGAAAGCGCGGTCATTATAGGCAGATGCGCGGACTACGTACTCCGTAAGCACGAAGCGAGACTCAGCGTTTTCGTTTACGCGGATATTGAAAAGAGAAAAGAAAGAGTTCTCGAAAGACACCCCGAACTTAAACCGTCGGAAGTTATCGACGTAATAAATAAGACGGATAAACGCCGTTCTTCCTACTACAATTTCTACACCGGAAGCAAGTGGGGAAAATACGACAACTACCATTTGGCACTTGACAGCGGAAAACTCGGAGTTCAGGCATGCGCCGAGATAATTGCAGACTGCGTATTGAGAATGCCTCAAAAATAAGCGTATAAAATAAAAAACATATAAGGTTGAACAGACGGCTACCGTTCAACCTAAAATAAAAGCCGAGATAGGAAAAATGTAATGAATACTTTACACATTATCGACCATCCGCTTATCCAACACAAACTTACAATCATGAGAAGAACGGGCACAAGTTCAAAGGATTTCCGCGAGTTGCTCAACGAAATCTCAATGCTTATGGGTTACGAGATTACACGCGACCTTCCCCTCGAAGACATCGAAATCGAAACTCCCGTTGCAAGAGCGACAATGAAGAGAATCGCGGGAAAGAAACTCGCTATCATTCCGATACTCCGTGCAGGACTTGGAATGGTTGACGGTATGCTCTCTCTCGTTCCCGTTGCAAGAGTTGGTCACATCGGTCTTTACCGCGACCCCGAAACTCATCTTCCCGTTGAATATTACTGCAAACTCCCCCACGACATTACAAAGCGTCTCGTTATCGTTGTTGACCCGATGCTCGCAACGGGCGGTAGCGCATCTGACGCTATAAGAATGCTCAAGGACAAAGGATGCAAGAACATCAAGTTTATGTGTCTTGTTGCCGCTCCCGAAGGCGTTAAAAAGGTTCAAGACGACCACCCCGACGTTGAAATTTACACGGCGGCTCTTGACGAAAAACTCAACGACCACAACTATATCGTTCCCGGCCTTGGCGAGGCGGGCGATCGTTTGTTCGGCACAAAGTAATTTATGCGGGAACTGACCGTAAAGAAAAACGATGCAGGGCAACGTCTTGACAAGTTTCTTTCGAAGACGCTTCGCGACGCGCCCTCGTCGTTTCTCTACAAGTCCATACGCACTAAAAAAATCAAGGTGAACAGAAAAAGGGCAACACCCGAGCAAATGCTCGCGGAGGGGGATTCTATCCAACTTTTCATTTCACCTGATTTTTTTGCAGATGAAAACGAAAGCAAGGGTATAACCCATACGCTCTCGCTTATAACGCCTCGATTTTCTATTGTTTACGAAGACGAAAATATTCTTCTTGTGGACAAAAAGCCGGGGCTTTCGGTGCATGAGGACGAAACGAACGACAAATACAATCTTATCACGCAGATTTGGGCATATCTTTATAAAAAAGGCGAGTATTCCCCTGAAGACGAGCAATCCTTTGCCCCTGCTTTATGCAACCGCATAGACAGAAACACGGGCGGAATAGTTATCGCGGCAAAAAATGCGTCTGCTCTGCGTATAATGAATGAGAAAATACGCGCAAGGGAGATAGACAAGCGATACTTGTGCGTCGTACACGGAGTGCCAAAGGAAAAAGAAGCGACTAAATGCGCGTATCTTTTGAAAAATCAAAACAGCAACGAAGTGAGAATATACGACAAAAATCCCCCCAAAAACGCAAAAGAGATTAAAACTAAATACCGCGTACTGAAATCGAAAAACGGACTTTCTCTCATTGAAGTAGAACTTCTCACGGGGCGCACCCATCAAATAAGAGCGCACATGGCACATCTCGGTTATCCTCTTCTCGGTGAGGGAAAATACAACGCAAACGCAAGCGACAAAAAGCGAGGATACAAGTATCAAGCGCTTTATTCCTACAAACTGAAATTTGACTTTCCCACCGATGCAGACGAACTTTCCTATCTCAAAGGAAAAGAATTCTCTGTGCCTAAAGAAAATATTTATTTCGTTACCGAACTTTTTTCGGAATGATTACCTGAAACGCTATCTGAATTTGTCGTGATACTCTTATCGGAGTATCACGACAGTTCTATTCGCCTCCCGGCGAGTTGTATTGCTACGCAGTGGT
>JAZOLR010000265.1:0-4970 GCA_045653255.1 Eubacteriales bacterium
TGTCACAGAGCAAACTTTTTTGAAAACTCTCTCAAAGTTGGAAAAAGAGCCGAAACCGCACGCAAATGCGATTTCCGTCACTGGCATATCCGTGGATGAAAGCAAATTCCTTGCGTGATTTATTCGCACAAGCGATAAATAATCTCCGAAAGTCGAGCCTATATGTGAAGAAAAAACAAAAGAAAGATAACATTCGCTTACGCCTACGTGATTTGCAACGTCAGAAAGCCGTATCTCCGAAGCGGAGTTTTCCTGAATATAAAGCATCGCCCTCTGCACGTGCATATTCGTGTGATGCTTTCGCGGACTTTCGTATCGCTCGCTTATACACTCGGAAATCTCCGAGAGTATATAAAGAACAAGTGCGCTGACTTTCTCTTTTTCCTTTGCTGCGTTTGCCGAAATGTCAGAAAACATAATCTCGTATATTCCACGCAATCGCAAAAGTTTTTCTTCTGACAGTCTGCCGTGGCAGGGAAGAGGCATACTCTCCACAAGCGTGCGAATTTCTTCCGAAACTTCGGGCAGAAATACGGAAATATTGTATATCAAAAGGTCGTCTGTCATTCGTGTGACTTTGTGTATAGTCGTCGGCGTCAAACAGTAAAAATCCCCCGAAGAAAGAATTTCTTCCGCGCCGTCGACTGAGTTTTCCACCTTGCCCGAAACAACTATCTCAAATTCATAGAAATCGTGTTGGTGTATAGGAAAATTATTTTGCAAATCACTCTTTACACACAAAATACCGTAATCGCGTGTGCTACTGTGCCTTGTGTATTCTACTGTAGTGATTTTTCCAAAATTATTAGACATTTTTGCTCACCTCACGGCTATTATATCAAAAAATCTAAAAATTTGCAACATTTTTCTAAAAAATATATATGCACAAAACGGTAATGTGATATATAATCAAATTAAAGAAAATATAAAAGGAGATAACTTTATGAAAAAAATTCTCATTTCCTTATTATTTGTCGCATTGACGCTTCTGTGTCTTGTATCTTGCGGCAACGAAACGCCAAAATCACCCGAAAACAGCGTAGCGGGTACGAAAATAGACTACGTTTCACTTTCCGAATATACGGTAGTATTCACCGACGGCGATGACATATCTTTTGACGCCGCAATGAAAGTGAAAACGGCACTCGACGAAAAAACCGCGTCAAGTCTCAGACTTTCCACAATGCCCGAATCCACCGATACAAAACAGATTGTAGTGGGCGGAAACGACGTTGCCGCATCTCTCGGCGTTGATGCAAAACTCAAATACTACGATTACGAAGTGAAACTTCTCGACAGTACGATTTTCATATTCGCCGAATCCGCTGCCGCGGCAGAGGGGGCGACTGAATATTTCCTCGCGTGTCTTCATGATGACGGACTTGAAATAGCGGACTATTGGTACTACCACAGTTACCCCGTTGAAAGTTTGACTTTGAACGGCATAGATATTTCCGAATATGAGATAGTCACCGAAAAAGCATCGCTTTCCTATGCTAATATGATATATGAATCCGTCCTTGAAAAAGCAGGCGTTCAACTCAAAGTTAACACCGAAAAGCAAGGAAAAGCAATAATCCTCTCGTCATCTGATGAAGTCGCATTCAAGAAGTGCGAAATAAAAACTTCTGACGGTGATATACTGATAAAAGGTAACGGCATAAACGGAACGTATCTTGGCGCACTTGCATTCTGTGAAATGCTCGATAGCGCGGCAAGCGGAGGAAAAATAGAAATGGCATTTGAAGAAAAACAAACAATAGACGTTGCGAAATATACAGAAGGACTTTCCGCGTACAAGTTCTTTGACGAAGAAGGGAACCTTGACGTAAACGGAGACGGAGAGATAAATATAGCGTTCATAGGCGGCTCACTTACACAGAATAGAACTGCGTGGACAGACCCTGTCGCAAATTGGTTCCGCGCCACCTTCCCTAATAAAACCGTGAAATATATCAATGCAGGTATCGGCGCGACAAATTCCGAATGCGCCGCCGCAAGACTTGAAACCGACGTATTCGGGAAGATAACCCCCGACGTTTTGTTCGTTGAATTTGCAGTAAACGACGGTGGCTTCACCGGCCGCAATGACGCCGCGTTGATAAAGAACGGCGCGTATATGGAAAGTATTGTAAAGCAGTGTGCAAAGAAAGAGAATAAGCCGGTAGTTATATTCCTCTACGCCCCCTACGGTGAAAGAAAAGGCTCTTCAACCTACGACAGTTGGAAAAACGGTGTAAACCTCAAAGGTCAGATAGCCGACAACTACGGTATAAGCGGTGTAGACATCTGGGCGCATTTCGAAAATCTCTACGTTGAGCAATTCAGAGAAAATCCCAACCGCGATTATAAAACATTCTTGTTGCAGTATTACTCTGAATCAGATATGCTCCACCCGACAGACGTTGGATTTGCAATCTACGGTGATGCGATAGTGAATGCGCTTTCTGCAGAGCCGGAAAAGTTCTTGATGAATAAAATAAGCGCACCTACCTACCTTACAAAGTTTGAAAATATAACAAACCTCACCTACAACCTAATCGCCCCCACAGACACCCGCCTCACAATTGAAGGAAATTTCAAACATTACAAGTCCGCAAATGCTTTTGCATCGGGTGACCCCCGTGCAGTAACGTCAGGAAAAGTAGCAAGTAACCAACTTGCAAAAGGCGTTTTGCAGATAGAGGACGGCTCGGGAAAAATAACTTTTGAATCAAGCGCAGACGTAATAAAACTCTACGGAATCTATTCTTCAAAGGGTATGAAACTCGATATCTATTCCGACGGTCAACTCGTTGGCACGGTTGATACAAACGCGAATAACGATTACCTCTACATAAAAGGCGTTGATATCCCCGACGACGGAAAAGACTCTCACGTAATAACGATAACCCCCTCTGCCAACAACGGTGACAACTACGTATACCGTATAGGCTATATAGTAGAAGGATTTATCGAAGAATAACTTTCAAAAAAACAAAACGGCTATCTCATCGCATTTTGGATAGCCGTTACTGTTATAATATAAGAAAAACGACTACCGAAAAGGTAGCCGTTTTCTTTATTTTAAACTTGTTTAATTATTTACCGGCGAGTTCGAAGGAAACCCAACTGTCATACTGACGGTTAGCACCGGAGCAGTAAATCTTCTTAGTTGTTACGTCGGAAGCGTCTCTGATGTCGTTAATCTGCTCGGAGAAGTATACTGTATCACCGGCCTTAAGAGCAGTGCCGTCTTCTGCCTTTGCAGGAAACAAGTTTAGTTATAAAAAACAAATAAAGGTTGTCTTTTTTGTGCAACTTTACCTTTCTTCTTTTTTTGCCTCTTTTTCTTGTACCAATTGCCTCAATTCGCGTAGCGCGTCAGAGAGACCGCCCACTCGGTCAATAAGACCGCATTCCACCGCCTCGTTACCGTTCAATACTGTTCCTATATCGTTTGCCATCTCTTGCGTTTCATTCAAAAAACTGCGAAGCAAATATTCTTCAATCCCTGAATGCGCCACAATAAAATTCACAATCCTGTCTTGCATTTTTTGAAGATAGTCGAAAGATTGCGGCACACCGATAACAAGACCGCTTGTGCGTACGGGGTGAACTGTCATTGTCGCACTCGGCACAATAAACGAACGTCTCGCACTCACCGCAAGCGGTACGCCGATAGAATGACCGCCCCCAAGCACGAGAGAAACTGTAGGCTTTGACATAGTCGAAATCAATTCCGCAAGCGCAAGCCCTGCCTCAACGTCTCCGCCCATCGTATTGAGAATTATCAGAACACCGTCAACGTCGTCGCTTTCTTCAAGTGAAACGAGCAAGGGAATTAGATGGTCGTATCTCGTCGCCTTTTGATTTCCCTCGAGAATGTAATGACCTTCGACCTGACCTATTATGCTAATGCAGTAAAAACTTTCGCGAGAGTTTTTTGTCAGTATGCTCCCCGTACGAAAAAGGTCGTCTTTTCCCTCGCTTGACGGCAATGCTTCGGCAGAATTTTGCGTATTTTCTTCATTGTTCATAAAAAAATCCTCATTTTTTGATATTTTAATATAGTTTTTACGATTTTATTTGCTTTTACGCATTTACAAATCAAAAAAGTTGTGATATAATATGTAAGGTTATGATATTTTTTTAACAGATAAATTAAAAGGAGTACGAAAATGAAAAAGATTTTGGTAGAAACCTCTGCAAGACACATTCACCTTTCCGCAGAAGCGCTTGAAGCACTCTTCGGTAAGGGAGCGACTCTTACAAACAAAAAGGACCTCTCCCAGCCCGGTCAGTTCGCTTGTGAAGAAAAGGTTGAACTCGTTGGACCTAAGTCTACAATGAAAGTAAGTGTCCTCGGCCCTGTTCGTAAGGATACTCAGGTAGAACTCTCTCTCACAGACGCTCGTGCGCTCGGTATCAGCGCTCCCGTACGTGAAAGCGGTGACATCGCAGGCACAACAGGTCTTACCCTTCGCGGACCGGCAGGCGAATACGTTATAAACGAAGGCGTTATCGTTGCAAAACGCCACATTCACCTCACACCCGCTGACGCAAAAGAGTTGGGCGTTGAAGATAAGGAAATCGTAAAAGTTAAACTCGAAACCGAACGTCCCCTCATTTTTGACGGTGTAGTAGTTCGCGTTAACGAGAACTTCGCTGCAGCAATGCATATCGACACCGACGAGTCCAATGCCGCTTGCGCATTCGGTACCGTTATGGGCGAAATCGTTCGCTAATCATATTTTTACATAATAATATTGTAAACAATAAAAAGGAGATATAACAATGAGCAATATTGCATATTCAACAGAAGTTGCAAACATGTGTACTGTTGCCAAAGGACCTAACCACGGTCCCGCACCGATCCCTGAAGAGGGCAAGTGGGTTAAGGCTTACGAGATTAAGGATATTTCCGCTTTCACACACGGTGTGGGCTGGTGTGCACCTCAGCAGGGCGCTTGTAAGCTCTCACTCAACGT
>JAZOLR010000266.1:0-10089 GCA_045653255.1 Eubacteriales bacterium
GTTTCCACCGATATGGCATACCGAATTGCCGAAGTATGCGGTATAAAACTTCACGACGTACTCACAGGATTTAAGTACATAGGCGAAGTTATAAAGAACTACGAAACCGCAGGAAAAGAGGGCAACTTCATTTTAGGTTTCGAGGAAAGTTACGGCTATCTCTTCGGCAGTTACGCGCGTGACAAAGACGCAGTCGGCGCGACAATGATGATATGCGAGATGACCGCATACTACAGAAAACAGAATATGACACTCTCCGACGCACTTACCGCCCTCTATGAAAAGTACGGTCTCTATATGGAAGAT
Organism: Eubacteriales bacterium; assembly: GCA_045653255.1. GTDB lineage: Bacteria > Bacillota > Clostridia > Oscillospirales > CAG-272 > UBA1740. The sequence goes on from JAZOLR010000266.1 coordinate 307, forward strand.
ATGACCGACATTTATATGGAAGGTCTCGACGGCATCGCGAGAAGAGTTGAAACTATGAATTCGCTTCGCGAAAATCCCCCGAAAGAAATCGGCGGTGTGAAAGTTGCACTTGTAGGCGATTATAGCAAATGCACTGTTACAAACGTGAAAACGGGCGACGTGACCGACACAGGACTTATTCCGAGTGACGTGCTTTACTACACGCTTGAAAACAAAGATAAGGTAATAATAAGACCTTCAGGCACAGAGCCTAAAATAAAGATATACTTCCTTTGCCACGGTGATGACCGCGCATCTCTTTGTGAAAAACTTTCCGCGTACAAAAAAGACGCAGAAGCATTCGCTAAATAAGAAAAAGGAAAAACGAAAGGAAAAAGAAAGTGACCGACAGACAAAAGCACACAAGGAATTTCTGTATTATAGCGCACATCGACCACGGAAAATCCACACTTGCCGATCGCATACTTGAAAAAACACGCGCAGTAGAAAAGCGTGAAATGGAAGAACAACTTCTTGACGATATGGACCTTGAGCGTGAGCGCGGCATAACGATAAAAGCAAGGGCAGTAACTCTTACTTACCGCGCAAACAATGGGGAAGAGTATTACTACAACCTCATTGACACCCCCGGTCACGTTGACTTCGGTTATGAGGTCTCTCGCTCGCTCAAAGCGTGCGAGGGTGCTCTCTTGGTAGTCGACGCGACGCAGGGCGTTGAGGCGCAGACACTCGCAAACGCATACCTCGCCATAGAAAACGACCTTGAAATTCTTCCCGTAATAAACAAAATCGACCTGCCTTCCGCAAACCCCGATAGAGTTACGACGGAAATAGAAGACGTCATCGGTATCCCTGCCGAAGGTTGTCCTCGCATCTCCGCGAAAGTGGGATTGAATATCGAAGACGTACTTGAAAAAATAGTCACCGATATTCCGTCACCCGAAGGCGATGAAAACGCGCCGCTCAAGTGCCTTATATTCGACTCGCGCTACGACAGTTATCTCGGTGTTATCGTTTACGTGCGCGTGTTTGACGGTCAACTCCGTGCAGGCGATAAGATAAAACTTATGAGCACGGGCGCAGAATTTGACGTCGTTGAAATAGGCACACTCAACGCATTCGGTATGAAAAAGGTTGATTGCCTTTCCGCAGGTGACGTTGGCTACATTACGGCAAGTATAAAGACGGTATCCGATACACGTGTCGGCGATACGATTACGTCTGCCGTTAACCCTGCCGAAGAAGCGCTCCCCGGTTTCCGTGAAGTTCATCCTATGGTGTATGCGGGTATCTATCCTGCCGACGGTGCGCGTTACGGCGACCTTCGCGATGCACTTGAAAAACTTCATCTCAACGATGCCGCACTCGTGTTTGAGCCCGAAACCTCTATCGCGCTCGGATTTGGTTTCCGTTGCGGATTTTTGGGACTCTTGCATATGGAAATAATAGAAGAACGTCTTGAACGCGAGTTCAATCTTTACCTTATTACCACCGCCCCCAGCGTTATTTACAGAATACGCCGCCGCGACGGTAGCGAGGCATATATTGACAACCCCTCAAACTATCCGTCCCCCGACGAGATAGATTGCGCGTTTGAGCCGATAGTGAAAGCGAATATAATCACCCCCACCGACTTTATAGGCGGTCTTATGGATCTTTGTCAGGAACGCCGCGGCGACTTCCTTGATATGAAGTATCTTGACACCGAAAGAGTTGAACTTCACTATTACTTACCGCTTAACGAAATAGTCTACGACTTCTTTGATGCATTGAAGAGCCGCAGTAAAGGTTATGCATCGCTTGACTATGAATTTGCGGAATACAGACAGAGCAAACTTGTGAAACTCGACTTCCTTCTCAATGGCGAGCCCGTTGACGCGCTTTCTTTCATAGTGCACGAAGAAAAAGCGTACGCGAGAGCGAGAAAAATAGCCGAGAGACTGAAAGAAAATATACCGCGCCAACTCTTTGAAATACCGATACAAGCGACAATAGGCTCGAAAGTTATCGCTCGCGAAACGGTAAAAGCGATGAGAAAAGACGTCCTTGCCAAGTGTTACGGCGGTGACATAACGAGAAAGAAAAAACTTCTTGAAAAACAGAAAGAAGGAAAGAAGAAGATGCGCCGTCTCGGAAGCGTTGAAGTTTCCCCCGAGGCATTTATGGCGGTACTCAAACTCGGCGATGATGAATAATATAGGAATTTATATTCACGTTCCGTTTTGTGTGCAGAAATGCAAATACTGCGATTTCTGTTCCTTTGAAAAAACTTCTGAAAAAGAGCGCGAGGATTATACTTGCGCTCTTTGTAACGAACTTGTAAAAAAGTCAAAAGATGCAAAAAATCGCCGCGTAGACACCGTATTTTTCGGCGGCGGCACACCGTCTGTTTTGTCTAGCGCTCAACTTGCGCGTATCTTTTCCTGCTTGCGTGAAAATTACGAAATAGAAGAAAATGCGGAAATAACCCTTGAACTCAACCCTGCCACCGCAAATAAAGAAAAGTTTCAGTTTCTTCTCTCTCTCGGTGTAAACCGTTTGAGTATAGGTATGCAGTCTTCTTCTGACGGCGAACTTTCCGCCCTTGGCAGAATTCACACGGCAGAAGATTTTCTTTCTACTTTCCGCGCGGCAAGAGAAGCGGGATTTCACAATATAAACGCAGACGTGATGTACGGAATCCCCCATCAGACAAAAGAAAGTTTTTCGCGCACACTTGACACTCTTATAGCGTGTGATTGTGAGCATATTTCTGCGTACGGATTGAAAATAGAAGAAAATACACCATTTTTCCGTATGCGCGAGAGTTTGCCTTTGCCTACGGAAGACGAAGAATACGAAATGTATCTTTTGGCGGTAGAAAAACTGAAAGATGCAGGGTATACGCACTACGAAATTTCAAACTACGCAAAAAAAGGAAAAGAGTGTGTACACAATCTTCGCTATTGGCGCGCAGAAGAGTATCTCGGTTTTGGTGTCGCCGCATATTCCTATTTTGACGGAGTGCGCTACGGCAACGAAAGAGATATAGAAGAATATATAAAAAATAACGGTTGTTGCGAAAAAACCGACGTAGAAGAAATAAAGACCGAAGAAGAACGCGAAAGCGAGTATATAATGCTTCGTTTCCGCTTGCAAGAAGGTATTTGCGAGAGCGATTTTGCGACGAAATTCGGTGTGAGTTTCAAAGAAAAATACAAAACACAGTTAGAAAAATTTCTGTCAAGCGAGTATATGAAGAAGGAAGACGAGAGATACTTTTTGACAGATAAAGGAATGTACGTCAGTAATTCAATTTTGCTTGAATTTATCTGAAAAACGAAAAACCTATTGACATTGATATCAGTTTTTGGTAAAATTATTTTAGAAAAAATGAAAGGATAAATCCTACGGGATAGGTTAGAATATGAATGAAGAAATTCTTGTTGGCGACGTATATACGTTGACAGACGAAGAGACAGGCGAGGAGATGGATTACGAAGTAATCGGCGCGGCAGACATTGACGAACAGTTCTACGTTGCCCTCGTTCCTGCAAACGAAGAAGTTGAAGAATACATCATTTTGCGCGTTGAAGAAGACGAAGAAACGGGCGACCGTATTCTTTCTCAAATCGAAGAAGACGATGAATGGGAAAAGGTTGCATCCTACTTCGACAACGAAATCTTCGCCGACATCGACTACGACGAAGAAGCGTAAAAAAGACTTTTTTCCTGCTTAGTGCGTGATAGGGTGAGTATTGGGCCTACACTTATAACACGGAGCCCGGACTTCCTTTCTCGGGGATGCAGACCTCCTGACGTATTCCGCAATAGCCGAATATGCTCGGACGCTGGGAGCACAATGAAGAGGAGAGGGCGCCAACCTGCACACGCAGGGCTAACATCTTGCTCTACACGGCTCGGCGGGTTTTACATTAAAAGACTATTTCAAATGGTAATTTGAGATAGTCTTTTAATTTTTTACCATATACGACCGTCACTTTTTGTTGACAAAAAAATCTTATTATGGTATAGTTAAAATTAGTATAAAGAGTTTTGATTTTAATTTAAAAACTACAATAAAAGGAGTTAATTATGCCACCTTTGGTTTACGAACTTTTTGCAATTTATATAGGGGTAATATCCCTTGTTTCTATCATTCTTACCGTATACGATAAACACGCGGCGAAAAAGCGTCCCGACCGCCGTGTACCCGAAGCGAAACTTATGCTTTTTTCTGCGCTCGGCGGCTCTGTCTGTATGTACATAACTATGCAGTTGATAAGACATAAAACAAAGCATATAAAGTTTATGCTCGGTATTCCGCTTATAATGATAGCGCAAGCCGTTGCCCTCTATGCCGCTTACTATTTCTTGATTGCATAAAACAACATTTTGCCAAATGAACTTCACACAGTAGGCTATGTAAAAAAACAGTATACTGTGGTATCATACGACAAGAAAGGTTTGAAAAACAAACCGAGATGAAAAGGAAAAAGGAGCAGAAATGAAGTACCTTATAAATGACGATTGGTTATTTGTCGACTATGCAATAGATTTCAACTCGGACTACAACTGCTACAAGAATATAAAAACGCTTTCCCGCCTTGGCGATATTGACGCACTTGTCGTCAATCATTCGTGGCGCACTCTCAGTCTGCCTCACGATTTTTGCGTTGAGAAAAACTTTGACAATACGTATGCCCCGGTGTTAGGCTTTAAAAAAGCGGGATGCGCTACCTATATGAGATTTTTCGACCTTCCCGATATAAAAGACGGCGAGAGCGTAATCCTTGAATTTGAAGGTATAATGGGAAAGTCCGATATATACTTCAATAGCACTCACGTAAAACACGTAAGAAGCGGATACACGGGTTTTCTCGTTGACGTCACCGACTACGTTGTAAACGGTGTGAGAAACACCCTTTGCGTATGCGTTGACGGAAATGGCTTTGAAGGCTGGTGGTATGAAGGCGCAGGAATATACAGAAACGCCTATATACATATAAAAAAGGCAATCTCTTTTGCCCCCCTTTCCGTATTTTTTAAACCGAAAAAAGAAAAAGGCGAGACGTGGAAAATCATAACCCGCGCACGCGTTAGGAACTTTACCGAAAACAACAAAAAAGCAATACTCACCCTTTCGCTGTCAAAAGACGGGGAAGAGGTAAAAATACAGAAAAAAACAGTAAAACTTCCATACGGCGAAAACGAAATAGACTTTTCACTCTCGATTTCTTCGCCTCGTCTTTGGTCGCCTGAAAAACCTTTCCTATATTCTGCTTCGCTTTCGCTTTCTTGCGACGGAGAAGTTTGCGACACACAGACAGAAAAAATAGGCTTTAGATATTTCGATTTGGATAGCGAAAAAGGCCTTTACCTAAACGGCAATCCGTACAAAATAAAGGGAATAGTATGCCATCAGGACCACGCAGGTGTAGGTGTTGCCCTAACAGAAGATATATTGAGATACAGAGTGAAAATATTAAAGGAAATGGGGTGCAACGGCTATCGCTCTGCCCATCACTCCGCTACTCCCGCGCTCTTACGCATTTGTGATGAAATGGGAATGCTCGTGCTTGACGAAAACCGCCATTTCGACACGTCAGAAGACACGGAAAAAGAAGTTGCTTCACTCGTGCTATATGCAAGAAATCATCCGTCAGTCTACTGTTACAGTCTCTTCAATGAAGAACCGGTGCAGGCGAATTGCATCGGCGCAAGAATTGCCCGCCGTTTGAAAAACACAGTGCTCGCACTTGACGATTCTCGCTTTGTATCAGGCGCAATGCATACGGATATTTTGACAGACGGAAGTGCCGCAGACGAATTTACCCTTGTCGGTGCTAATTATCAGATGCATCTTTTTGACGAATTCAAGAAGAAAAATCCCGAAAAAAATATAATGGCAACCGAAAATGCCTGCGTATTTGCCACACGCGGAATCTACGAAACCGATAAAGAAAAGCACTTTTTCAGCGAATACGGAGACGAGGTAGCCTCGTGGGGTATGTCGCTTGAAGATACGTGGAAAATAGTTGCCGAAAGAGATTTCGTTATAAGCGCGTTTATGTGGTGCGGTTTTGACTATCGCGGAGAGCCTTGCCCCTTTTACAAACTCCCCTCAAACTCTACCCATTGGGGACTTACCGACACGTGCGGATTCCCGAAATCAACCTACTATATGTTGCAATGCTGCTATAAAGACTCTGCCGTATTGCATATAATAAAGAATTACAAAAAACTAGATGGAGGATACTGCCTCACAATAATCTCAAATTGTGACACAGTAGAAGCGAAGGTAGACGAAAAAACCTACAAAGCAACCGTCGACACTCAATATCGCTTTGCAGTAATTCTTCCCGAAATTCCAAAAACGGTTTCAGTTTTCGCAAGAAAGGGAAGTGAAACTATAGAGGAAGTGTACACTGTTCCGTCGGAAGAAAGATGTCTTCGCCTTTCTCATTTTGGCAATATTATAAATGCCGAAATGACCGACAAAGAAGGAAATCTCATTCTTGACGATTCCGAAATTTCTTTCTTTGTGGACGGCGGATATATAACGGGTGTCGGAAACGGCAACCCCACAAGCGAAGAGCCCGACTATGCCGAAAAGAGAAAACTCTTTTCAGGCAAATGTCAGATGCACCTGCGCCCCACGTCCGAAAAAGTGACAGTATACGCAGTTTCCGAAAAAGGCGAAAAAGCCGAAATTTCCTACAAGGCAGAGTTGTGCAATGACGCGACAATCCCCGCAGTATATGAACTTTACGCATCGTCTATGATGATGTATCGCAATGAGTATGAAGGAAGTCTTTCTGACTTCTCGTTTGACTCTCGCGATATGAATAACTACTCGGTCGCAAACTCAAACGATGCGTATACCGACGGTAGACATATCTATGCTCTTTGCTTAAATATCGACGGAAGTAAATGGAAACTTTTGTTTACGGGTGTGAAATCTCCCGTTACGATATATGAAAAGGGCGTACTCACCACACTTTCAGAAGACGGTGAATATTCACCCCTCGGCGATGACGTTATTCTCATAGAAAACACCTGCCGCGACGGTGTGGGCGGATTTAATATCCCCGTGAAAATTTCAAAAAAATAATTGAGGCAATAATATGAAAAAATATTACGCAAAAGATTATAACATAACCGCAACGGGAGTGAAATTTTCTTCCGACAATACAGATATGCAGTTTGTCTACGACAAGTGCGAAAAATTATGCGCCGAGAATATCTATGAAATCGCGGGTATGAGAGTAATGCAGGAAGGCGCGAAATATCGCGGTGTATGGCTCGAAACTCAACCTATGGCGGGCGAAATGTACGCAAAACGCGATATGGAAGTCGCACTCAACAACAACCTCGTCTTTATGTTGCATCAGAGAAACGACGGCAGACTTTCAGGTTGCATCGGTTTTCATCCGCACAACGATGGCTTCACACCTACTTATAGTCACTTCCAAGGCGATTTCTTTTCCCCTTCTGCTATCCGTATGGCGTACTACATAGAAAAAGACAAAGACTACCTTTTGCTTCTTCGCGATACGCTTATCGCGTTTGACGAATACCTCTGGCGTTACCGTGACTCTGACGGCGACGGCTGCCTTGAAAGTTGGTGCGTCTATGATACGGGCGACGACAATTCCTCTCGATTTATCCCCGGAGGGGTAAATCTCCGAAACGGCGCATGGGTTTTGTCAACTCCGCCGAAAGAAAACGGAAATATGCCCTATGAATCCGCAGAAATGATGGCGTATTCCTACTCGCAGAGAATGGCGCTTGCCGAAATTTCCGACCTTCTCGGAAACGGCGAAGGCGACGAATGGAGAGAAAAGGCGAAGACGGTAAAAGATAAAATAGAAAGTTACCTCTGGAGAGAAGACAAGCACGCAGTATACGATAGAGATAACAAAAACGAATTCCTTGATACACTTTGTATGTTCAATGTTAAGTGTATGTTTCACGGTGCATTCTCACAGAAAATGGCAGACGAGTTTATAAAGTATCATCTTCTCAACCCGAATGACTTTTTCACACCTCTGCCCCTGCCTGCAATTGCAGCAAGCGACCCTTTGTACTATGTAGATAACGAGCAAAACAACCTTACCCCCGAAATGCTTGAGTTGGCAAAACGCGAAATGTCCCCCGATGCACTTGACAACTCTTGGTCAGGCGCGATACAAGGACTCTCCGTGCAACGCTCACTCTACGCACTCACAAACTACGGTCACCACGCAGAAAGCGCGATGATAGGCAAACTGTGGCTTAAAAACCTTTGCCGAGAAAAATACTTCACGCAACAGTATAACCCCACGACCGGCGAACATGCGAAAGCGGACGACGGCTACGGTCCTACGATGCTTGCCGCATTGCAATATATCGCCTACCTCTACGGAGTAGATTTCCAACGCGGAGAACTTATCTTTAGCGCAGTAGCGAACGATGAGAAAACTTCCTACACTCAAACACTTTTCGGTAACGAATACGAAATGAAAAGAGAAAACGGCGTAGCAACGGCATACAAAAACGGAGAAAAACTCTTTTCCGTATCTTGCGGTGTCCGCGTGACGACAGACCTTGACGGCATACCGAAATCCCTCGTTTGTATGAACGAAACTCCCATCTGCGTTTCGTTTGAATATAACGGCAAAAGAGAAGAGTTTGAAGCGACGCCCAACGCGCACTTTTCTTTCGTCGACGGAAAGTTCGTCTTCGACAAACAAATCCCCTTCGACTACAAAGCATAAAAAGAAAAAGATTAGCATACGAAGAAAAACGGACGCTAAGGGCTGGTTCTCATAAGGAAGTTTACTTGCTGGCTATGAAACTTGCTCCGCAGTAATCAAATAATTACCCCGACAGATTTTCGATGTCTGTCGGGGCTTGGCTTATTTGTGTATAGAATTGATTTTTTGTTTACATTCTTCCCAAGAACCTTCTATAAAAGTGTCTTTGTATAATCGAATTGCCAAATTGTTGTTGAAAAATATTATAATAACAGTATTCTTCTCTTTTATCTTCTTTATATTTTCATACCTGAATTTTGTAATAGAAGTGTGATCAACAACAATAATTTCATCTTCTGCAAAATTTGTAGTTCTGATCCACTCGGTTTCTCCGTAAGTTTTTGATAATGTTTGATACCTATTTGACAAAACAAAAAGAGGAGCATATAAAAGAAAAAGAAGCAGACACAGTAGAAACAGAAAACAAAATATCCAATGTACATCAAAAAAAGTGATTGCAATCAGCGCCCCGAAGCCTGTTGCCCCCGATATACACCAAAGAGCAAACAATATGATGTTGCTCGCACCTTGCAATCTCCAATCTTTTATCCAAGACAGCATTTCTTTTTTTGTTATCTTATATTGATTTTTCATAGGAAAACACCTTTCTGTTTTGTATCGCCAGTTTCGCCTTTGTATTACAGAGGCTTCGGCAAATCCCACACCCCTATTCATTATAGCTCGAATCAGCAGAGAAAGCAAGAGTTATATTCCGACTTCGTCGGAGTGATATTATTGCTACCGCAATAGTGATATTAAAGCCTACGGCTTTAGTGATATTATATTCGCCTCCTAAACTTGCGCAGCAAATATAACTGCCGAAGGCAATATCACTGCCCTTGGTAATACCACTCGCCACAGGCGAATATAACTGCGGTGCTTCGAACCGCTAAACACCAATTTATCAATCAAAAAGGTCAACGCGGCGCGTTCACCTTTTTGATTATTGATTCTCTCCTTTTTCTTTATTGAAATTCTCAATTATGTTGAAATTTTTATCAAGCTC
>JAZOLR010000267.1:0-2378 GCA_045653255.1 Eubacteriales bacterium
TGCTCTCTGTACGGGGCGGCCGCAGTCGGGGCACTTGCCCTCTGCCGCTTGAGTCTCGGTGAAGGAGGACTCGCAGGGCGTGCAGTACCAGCCCTCGTATTTGCCCTTGTAGATGTCACCCTTGTCGTAGAACTTCTTGAATATCTTCTGCACGTTTGCCTCGTGGTAATCGTCGGTCGTGCGGATGAAATAGTCGTAGCTCGAATTCATCTTGTCCCAGATGCCGCGGATCTCGCCCGCAACTCCGTCAACGTACTGCTTGGGTGTGATGCCAGCCGCATTCGCAAGGTCCTCGATCTTCTGACCGTGCTCGTCGGTACCCGTGCAGAAGAACACGTCGTAGCCGCGCGCTCTCTTATATCTTGCGACCGCGTCGGTCATAATTACCTCGTAGGTATTTCCGAAGTGAGGCTTTCTCGACGCATACGCTATCGCTGTTGTGATGTAATACTTTTCTTTCATTTTATCACCTTCCGATGTCAAAAATTTGATTTCTAACCTAAAAATATCAATACATAGTTTATTATATCAAATCTTGAGCATTTTTACAAGAGCTTTTGAGAATTTTTAGGGAGTATTCTTGAACATTTGACTATTCAAGGCGTAATATTGTATTTTTTTAAAAAATATGTTATAATTTTTAAAAAGGTGCAACCTTTCTGCTGCAAATTCTGTGTATTATAGTGAAGGCGCCAAAACAATAGGAGGTAAATATGGATGACGTAAAAATAGTTGAACTGTTCTGGGAACGCTCCGAGGATGCGATACGCTATGCGGACGAAAAATACGGAAAATACTGCTACTATATTGCATACAACATTCTCTATTCCGACCTTGACGCAGAGGAATGTGTTAACGACACATATCTGCACGCGTGGTCAAGTATTCCGCCCAAGAAACCCGAAAAGCTATCGACCTACCTCGGCAAAATAACGAGAAATCTTGCACTTAACAAATATGACAAAGAAAACGCCATGAAAAGAAAAAGTGAAAATCAGCTTATTTTCGACGAAGTGGAAGAATTTATGACTTCTCCGAGTGAAAAAAGCGCGCCTGTCGACGAGATATTGCTCCGCGACGCGATAAATTCTTTTCTTGAGGGACTATCCCCCGAGGCAAGAATAATTTTCGTGCGCAGATATTGGTATTGCAGTTCTATCAAAGATATAGCCGCAGATTATTCAATATCAGAGGGCACCGTAAAATCCTCTCTGTCGCGCACCCGTAAATACTTCCGCGAGCATTTATTGAAGGAGGGTATTGATCTATGAGAGAAAAAGAAATATTGAATTCAATGAGTCTTATTGACGAAAAATACGTAGAAGAAGCCGCGCCGTATAATGCAAAACCATTCGTAATTCTCAAAAAGAAAGGCTTAAGACGTGCCGTTCTGCTTGCCGCAAGCCTTTGCCTGCTAGTTGCTATCCTTGTCGGCACGCTCTTAGGCGTGCTCCAAAAGGAAACACCCAAGGAGCCCGAGTTCGTCGACGGTCCGCTTTACACTTATGAAGAATTTGCAATGCTGACAGAAGAAGATCCCAATATAATGGGCGTGCCGACTAACAAATACACAAAAGTAACAGTAAAAGATCCGAACGCGCTCCAAGCAACTTCTCTTCACTTTGACGAACCTGCTTTGATCTACGATTATATCACGGTAAGAAAAGATTTAAACGAAAACGAGTTAAAGGCGTTTTCGGATCCTATAGTGGAACGCTACTGCAATATGGTCGGTGAGTCTGTTCCCGAGTACGGCTTTTGGGGACAAACACGCTACGACGGAGAAGAAGTTATCAGAAACGACGTTGAAAACAACGAAATAGGCACAAGAGTCCTTTCACTGTATCAATATCAAGACCATTATTCAATATCATTTTTCGGCCCCAGCGTCGCATTTTCAATTGAAGATTGCCTGCTATCTCTTGACGGAGTGACTATAAGCGTCGATCAAAGAAAAAGCGATGATGAAATAGAAAAAGATATGATCCCAATAAAAGAAAAACTTTTTGAGTTGTTCGGCGTTGAGTTCAGCGACATAAAAATATCTCGCGTGTATGATGCTGAATACAATCCGCCGCAAATAGACTACTTTTACGTTTATTTCTACAACAAAAGTGACCACGAATTGAATTCTTCTTTAAACATATTATCAGACAACATATACCTTGGGTTTGACAATGAAACAAACACAGCAGGCGATCTAGTAAGCGACGGCGTTCTGTATAACGTCTCCGTGGGATACGAAAAATTCCGCAGCGAGCCGTACGAGAGATGCTACGCGACCAAGAAAGTAAATCTTCTCGATCTCAAAATTGCCGAGGAGTATTTAAGCAAGGGATACGTTATCGGCGGATACGCCTGCCCGCTTTGCACCGCAT
>JAZOLR010000268.1:0-7335 GCA_045653255.1 Eubacteriales bacterium
TCTGTTGTTGTAATATTTTTTGTCTCCCACTTTGAGAGATTCGCCAAATTTATATTCGGAATATCCGTTTTTCTCTGCCAATTCAACAGTAACTTTTACCGCTTCGCGTTCGGTTTTAGCGGCGTCAAGATATTTTTTATATCCTTCTGCATACTCCATTATTTTGGCAAGTTTTTCTTCGTCGCACTGTTCATATACGTTCTTTTTGGAATAAGTGAGTTCCTCGTTCAATTTTTGTCCCAATGTAAGTTCTGACATATATATCAACCTCCAAATTCATTTACTTTATTATTAACATTTATCGCAATATCAAACGGCAAATTTTTTCCACCTGCAAATCAAGTGACGTTACGTCTTGAGAATTCTTTATAATAAAATCAGAGTTCTTTTCCAAAAAATCATCATCTGCCTGTGTTTTAATGCGTTTTATTGCCATTTCATCTGAAATTTTATCTCGTTCTGTGATACGTTTTATCCTTGTTGCTTCATCTGCTTCGACGCAAACTATTACGTCGCATTCCTTATTAAAACCAGATTCAAATAACAGCGGCGCGTCTATTATAGCGGCAGGACACCCCTCTTTTTCCTTCTCGGACAACCATTTTCTGCACTCTTTCAAAATCAAATTGTGAGTTATAGAATTCAATTTTTCCCTTTTTTCACCCGTTATATCAGAGAAAACCTCGTCTGCTAATTTTCTGCGGTCTATTCCGTTTTCGCAGTTTAAAATATGTTCTCCAAATGCTAAAACAAGTTCTCGCGTACATTCGCTATCGTGGGAAATCATAGAATGATATAGTTCATCGGTATCAAGCGCGGGTACGCCTCTGTTAACAAAGCATTTTGATGCGAAACTTTTTCCGCTGCCGCTTCCACCGCAAAGCCCAATAACCTTCATTATTACACCTCCCAAGATATAAAATCTCTTTATATTATACTATAATTAAAATTTATTGTCAATCTATTTGAAAAAATTAACATTATTGAACATTTAGTTTATTGACATAACAAAATCATTATGATATAATTATACTGTTATAGTATGCGCTTCTTTAAGTTTTATTTTCAAAACAAAAAGCGCCCTTTCGGACGCTATTTGTTTGTTTTTGAAATTAGAGTTTGCTTACTATTTCAGCAGTATCATTTGCTATAACGTATTCCTCGTTTGTAGGAATAAGGTATACCTTAACCTTTGATGAGGGTTTCGACAAGCAAGTGGTGTTAATAGGTCTCGGAACGTTTTCGTTAACGTTTGCATCAAGTTCGACGCCAAGATACTCAAGACCTTCGCAAGCCATCGCGCGAATGAAGGGAGTGTTCTCACCTATACCTGCGGTGAATACTACTGCGTCAAGTCCGCCCATAGCGGCAGAATATGCGCCTATGTATTTCTTGATCTGATAGCCAAGAATCTTGATTGCAAGTTCCGCTCTCTTGTTTCCGTTGTCCATTGCTTCTGCAATGCCGCGGCAGTCGGATGAAACACCGCTTACGCCAAGGAAACCGCTCTTCTTATTGAGAATGTCGTTTATTTCTTTTACAGAAAGGTTTTCCTGCTCCATAAGGAATGGAATGAGCGCAGGGTCAATATTACCCGAACGTGTTCCCATTATTACACCGTCAAGAGGAGTAAAGCCCATTGTGGTATCAACTACTTTTCCGCCCTTAACGGCAGAAATGGACGAACCGTTTCCAAGATGGCAAGTAACTATCTTCGTTTCCTCTGCGGGTTTGTCAAGCAGTTTAATCATTTCAGCAGATACGTATCTGTGAGACGTTCCATGGAAACCGTACTTACGAATCTTGTATTTTTCGTAATATTCGTAAGGAATCGGATAGAAATATGCTTCTTCAGGCATTGTCTGATGGAAAGCGGTATCAAATACGAGAACCTGAGGAACTTCGGGCATTGCTTCAACACATCCTGCTATACCCATAAGCGTAGGGGGGGTATGAAGAGGTGCGAGTTCGCGGCAAAGTTCAAGTTTTGCCATTACGTCGTCGTTGAGAAGTACGGACTGTGTAAAGTATGAACCACCGTGTACAACTCTGTGTCCAACTGCCTGGATTTCGCTCATATCGGAAATACAACCTACCTCTTTATCGGTGAGTGTATTAACGAGTATGCGTGTTGCATCCGCGTGGTTTTTCATCTCGATTTCTGCTACATAATCGGGTTTGCCCGAAACCTTATGTATAATTTTTCCGCCGATTCCAATTCTTTCGCAAAGACCTTTTGCCTTGACTTCGTTTTTCTCGGTGTCAAACAACTGGTACTTGAGAGAACTACTTCCGGCATTTACTACCAAAACATTCATTGATATTTTTCCTCCGTTATTTTTATTTTACTTGATTATTATACAACACTTTCCATAAAATTACAACAGTAAAACGCATTTTATTTCAAAAAAGGAGTTGATATTTTGAAAACCGTATCAATAGTATGCGAATATAATCCTTTTCACCGCGGTCATAAATATCAACTTGAGCAAATAAAAGAAAAATACGGCGATGGCGTGTGCATTGTTGCAATAATGAGCGGTAACTACACGCAGCGCGGAGATTTCGCAATCGCGGATAAATTCACAAGAGCAAAAATGGCGGTATTGGAAGGAGTTTCGCTTGTTTTAGAACTTCCCTTTCCTTACTCTATGCAGAGTGCGGAGTTTTTTTCCTCTTCCGCAATCAAGATAATGACCGATGCTATAAACACGGACGTAATATCTTTTGGAAGTGAATGTGCAGATGCGGATACAATTTCCCGTGTAGCGAAAAATATGAATTCCAAAAAATACGTTTCCGCATTTGAAGAATTATATTCAAAAAACATTTCACTCGGTCATCCCCAACTTTGCCAATTGGCATACGAACGAGCATATAACGATAAAGACGACGCAGAAATTCTTTCCAAGCCCAACAATATCCTTGGCATAGAATATGCGCGTGCTATAAACAAGAGCAATAAAAACATTGAAATTCATACTTTTTCAAGATTTGGCGCATCTCACAACGACGTCATTCCTCAGAATGAAAATTTCGCATCTGCGTCCGCAATACGCGAACTTATGGCAAACGGCAATTTTGAAAAAGCATTGAATTACTTACCCAACCACTCGGCAAACGAATGCAGAAATGCATTCAACGTCGGTATAATGCCGACAGATTCATCCCGTCTTTCTAACGCAGTTTTGGCGTTTTTAAGAATAAATAAACCTAATTCAACTACTGCCGACGCCACAGGAGGACTTGAACACCGTCTTCACACGTGCGCAATTGAGGCAAAAGATTTAAGCGAACTGGTAACACTTGTCTCTACCAAACGCTACACCAACGCAAGAATAAGAAGGGCTATATGGAATTCGTATTTCGGAATTACCTCCTCTGACATACGTTCTCTTCCTGCTTATACTCAAGTTCTTGCATTCGATGAAAAAGGCAGAAAAAAACTAAAGGAGATCAAAAAGACGTCCACGATATCAATTCTGACGAAGCCTGCGGATTACGTATTTCTTTCCGACCAAGCAAAATCTCAGGCAGAAATTTCAAACCGAGCAGACTTGATATTCTCTCTCGCCAAACCTACCTCCACGGCGGGAAACGAATTTTTGCGTTCTTCACCTTTTTGCAAAAAATAGCGATTTTTATCAACAAGTTTTTGGTGTCTAAAAATGCCGAATTGATTGACATAATTTGGTAATTGTGTTATTCTTTTCGTGAAAGAGACAAGAAGTCATTTTTCGTAAAAAAATGAAAGGAGAACAAAAATGAAGGCAGTTGGCATTAAGGGAAAATTTCTCGAGTACAAAGGTCAGCCTCTTGTAAGAATGGACAACGAACTTTACTACGGCGATATGTCGGAAAAGTTCTATTTGTTTATGATGATAATGAGTTACAAGACACTTGACAAATTTGGCGCTCAAGTACCTGACAAGGTTATGGTACAAATTCTTCCTACTTCAGGAAGCGGAAAGGTAGAAAAGCAAAACATAGTTTCGGGATTGAGTGAAGCGCTCGATCTTGGAGTTGCTTGGCTCGAAAGAGCAAATAGAACACAAAACTAAATACTGAAATTTTCATTTATGTGGCTTTTTAGCCGAGGAGGTAAACAAAAATGAAAAACACTAAAAGAAGCACAAAAGTCGGACTTATGATTATCGGATTCTTATTTCTGATAATCATAATTTCGGCATCGTGCATAGGATGTGAATTTAACGCTCTCGCTTGGGAGACAGATCAAAAAGACAACGAAAACAACAAAGTTCAAACCACTACAACTACAGCAATTTCACCACTCACCACAACCACAGTCGCTACGACTACGGCACCGCAAGAACCTGAATTTTTGAACCCTTTAACAGGTACTGAAACAACAAAAGAAAATTCAGGAAGAAGACCGTTCGCTATATGTATAGGAAATACCGCAGCAGCAATGCCGCAGTATGGAATTGGCAGTGCAGATATATTGGTTGAAGCACCGGTTGAAGGCGGAATCACAAGATTGATGATAATTTCCTGCGAATATTCCAATACTGAAATTATAGGTTCTGTAAGGTCTACAAGAACGTATCTTTCCGACATTGCGAAAGATTTTGATGCTATACAAGCATACGTAGGCACAAGCGATCTTGGAACTTCAAAGCAGTTAGCGGGAAAAGATACAATGGATTACATAATCCAAAATATGACAAATACATATTACCACGACACACAAAGAAACGCACCGCATCACATTATGACGAGTGCAGACAGACTTATAGCAGGGGCAAAATCTTTAGGCTATAGAACAACCTACGCAAACGTGAAATATCCTTTTGAATTTGTAGACTACTTTGATAAAGCAGTTTTATCAAACAACGACTCTTTGTACGTAAGAATTCCCTTTTCTTCTTCTCAAACAACGGAATTCAAATACAATTCTACAGATGAAACGTATCAAAGATACCAATTCTCTTCACTGCATACCGACGAAACGGGAAAACCGCTGTCATTTACCAACCTTATAATCCTCTTCTGTGACACAACGACTTACGACAAATCTTCAGGGACTGAAATAAGCATTGACGTATCTAACGGAGGAACCGGATATTACGTTTCGGGCGGTAAATACACCGACATAATATGGCAAAGAGATGAAAACGGAACTTTGAAATTCTGTAACAAAAACGGAACGGTATTACAACTTAACCGAGGCAAGACGTATATCGGACTTGTAAAAATATCAACAAAAAATTCGGTAGTACTCAATTCAAAATAACTTTATATAAAAAAGCGTCCTTTTAAAAGGACGCTTTTTTATTGTTTATTGTTTGCTATATACTCTGTAGGCGATATACCAAAATGCCTTTTGAACATTCTTGAAAAGGAAAAAATATCCGCATATCCAACAGACGTAGCAACAACCGAAGGTGCCAAATTATATTTTGTCATCAATTCTTTCGCCTTTGACAACCTTACTTCTGCCAAATATTGCTGGGGCGATTTACCTATTTTGCTTTTAAACAACGTACTGAAATACGTTCTGTCCAAATTTAATCTGTTAGCCAAATCGCTTATCTTTATATTTTGAGAAAATTCACTTTCGATATATGCTTTCGCAATTTCCACGTAATTCGGGGTAGATATCTTTCCTTCCATCTCGTGAAAGGCCGAAATAAGTTGCCAAATTCTTGATGCAAAATACGGTTCTTTTGAATTGATGTTTTTGAGTTCGCGCATAGTAGAAACAAATATATTACCAAGACCGCAAGAACGAATAATATTGTTGTACATTATATCAGGGAGTTGAACATTCGCATCAAAAGAAAACCAAATATAGTGCCAAGGATTTTTCTCATCCGCTTGGTAAAAATTGAGTTCTCCTGGCTTTATAATGAAGCAGTCGCCTGCCGAAAGGTGAAAAATCTCATCGTCATGAACGAATACACCTTTTCCCGAAACAACATAGTGTATAAGCCAATGTTCTCTATATCCGGGACCCCAGAAATGGTTTGGCTGACATTTGCTTTCGCCAACGTGCATCGGGTTTATATCTTTAAAATTTACGTTTCCGTGAAAACTAACGAAGATTTCCATAACTTACATTCATCCTCAAAAACTACAAACAGTATAACTTCTTTGCTATTCTATCACACTTTCAAATCTTTTTCAAGTATCTTTATATTGATAAAAAGATTTTTAAATCCTAAAATTTGCATTTTAAAAACCGCCCGACTCGATTTGCGCGTCAGGCGGTTTCTTTCAGTTTTTAGTGGAAAACTTCCGTATCGGAGTTGTCATCATCCGATTTCTTATTCGAGCCTCTTTTATCAAAATCCATACCGGAATTTTTCATAAGTTCTTCTGCATTTCTGCGAAGTTCTTCTTCTCTCTCCTTCATGGCTTCTGCGGCTTTTGCGTTTTCTTCTTCGCTTTTCTTGTTTTTTTCTTGAATCATTTTTTCAAGGTCTTCCATTGTAGCATTGTTATCCATGGTAGCCTCAAACTGTTCCTGATCCATAACTTCATATTTCACAAGGAAATCAGCAATGAAATGGAGTTTTGCAATATTAGCATTAAGAATCGCTTCTGCTTTTGCGAATGCTTCGTCAATTATTTTCTTTATTTCGTTATCAATCTTTGAAGCGGTCTCCTCGGAATAATTACGTTGAGAATTGAAATCTCTGCCAAGGAAGACTTCATCGCTATTATGCTCGCCGCCGAACTGTATAGTTCCAAGTTCGTCGCTCATACCGAGTTGTGTAACCATCTTGCGAGCAATATTTGTCGCGCGCTGGATATCGTTAGAAGCGCCACCCGAAACGTCGTTGTAGATTATCTTTTCCGCTACGCGTCCGCCAAGAAGCATTGCAATTTCTTCTTTAAGTTGATTCTTATATACGCTGTATCTATCTTTCACAGGAGGATTAAGCGTATAACCAAGTGCTCTGCCACTCGGGATAATGGATATACGGCTAACGGGGTCTTGTGACTCAAGAACGTGCGCGAGAATCGCGAGACCTGCTTCGTGATAAGCGGTCTTTCTCTTTTCGTCCTCTGTAATCTTGTGGTTTTTCTTTTCGGTACCTACCATAACCTTGAGGGTTGCTTCTTCTATTTCAGGCATACCTATAAGGTGCTTGTGTCTTCTCGCTGCAAGCAAAGCCGCTTCATTAAGAAGATTTGCAAGGACTGCACCGGTAAAGCCTACTGTGGTCTGCGCTATCTTTGTAACATCAACGCTATCCTCAAGAGGCTTGTTTCTCATGTGGACTTTGAGAATTTCTTCTCTGCCTTTAAGGTCGGGATAATTTACTGTAACTTGTCTGTCAAAACGACCCGGGCTCAAAAGCGCAGGAT
>JAZOLR010000269.1:0-2090 GCA_045653255.1 Eubacteriales bacterium
ATAGGTAAAGGGCTCGTTATCGACCACGGAATGGGCGTCGTTATCGGAGAACCGGCTGAGATCGGAGATAACTGCACCATATATCAGGGCGTAACGCTTGGAGGTACGGGTAAGGACCTCGGAAAACGTCACCCCACGCTCGGAAACGGAGTTATGGTCGGTGCGGGAGCTAAGGTGCTTGGCCCGTTTACAATAGGTGATAACTCAAAGATCGCCGCAAACGCAGTCGTGCTTGAAGAAATTCCCGAGAACTGTACGGCAGTCGGAATTCCCGCAAAGATAGTAAAACGCGGAAACGAAAAAGTGGATGACTTGGACCAGATTCACATTCCGGACCCTGTCGCACAGGAACTTTCGAGACTTGAGGCGAGACTAGCCGCTCTTGAAGCAAAAGAAATAAAAGAACCAATTGAATTAAACAAATAATTAAAGCAGAAAGCAAGTAGGAAAAATATATGATTCGTTTTTATAACACAATTTCAGGAAAAAAAGAAGATTTCATTCCGCTCGAAGAGGGAAAGGTAAAAATGTATGCCTGCGGACCTACGGTTTATAACTTCTTCCACGTAGGAAACGCAAGATGCTTTGTTGTTTTTGATATGCTCCGCCGTTACCTTGAATACAGAGGCTACGACGTAACTTTCGTTCAGAACTTCACCGACATAGACGACAAGGTTATAAAGAAAGCAAACGAAGAAGGTCTTACGTATAGCGACATAGCGAAGCGTTACATCGACGAGTACTTCACGGACGCACAGGGACTTGGTGTAAAGGCGGCAACAGTTCACCCCCTCGCGACAGACAATATCGATATGATAATAAATATCGTAAGCACCCTCGTTGAACGCGGATATGCATACGAGTCAAACGGCGACGTATACTTCCGCACTCGTAAATTCAAAGACTACGGAAAACTTTCAGGTCAGGCAATTGAAGACCTTGAATCAGGCGCACGTATCGACGTGTCCGATATAAAAGAAGATCCGCTTGACTTCGCACTCTGGAAATCTTCAAAACCCGGCGAACCCCATTGGACTTCTCCTTGGGGTGAGGGAAGACCCGGTTGGCACATTGAGTGCTCAGCGATGGTACGCCGTTACCTTGGCGAAAGCATTGACATTCACTGCGGCGGTCAGGACCTTATCTTTCCCCACCACGAAAACGAAATAGCGCAGTCCGAGTGCTGCACAGGTCACGCATTCTCTCGCTATTGGTTGCACAACGGCTATATCAACATCGACAATAGAAAGATGTCAAAATCTCTTGGCAACTTCTTTACTGTTCGTGAAATAGCAGAGAAGTACGGCTACCTTCCCATAAGATACTTTATACTCAGTTCACACTTTAGAAGTCCCATCAACTTCTCAAAGGAGATAATCGAGCAGGCTTCATCTGCACTCGAAAGAATCTTCAACTGCGCGGATGCTCTTAACTTCTACATAGAGAACGCAAAGGACGAAGAAATCCGCGAAAACGAAAAAGAACTCGTTGCATCTTTTGACGCCGCAAGAGAAAAGTTCGTTACCGCAATGGACGACGACTTCAATACCGCAGACGGTATCGCAGTTATCTTCGAACTTGTCCGCGATATCAACACTGCAATAAACGCACAAGAGCCTATCTCGAAGGGCGTAGCACTTGCCGCCAAAGCGATATTCTCCGAACTTACCGAACTTTTCGGTTTCGTGAAGGAAGAAAACGAAAATAGCGACTTTGTAGCGGAAATCGAAGCCGCAATACAGGCAAGAGCAGAAGCGAAAAAAGCGAAAAACTACGCAGAAGCAGACAGAATCCGTACCGAACTTGCCGAAAAGGGCGTTATCCTTCAGGATACTCCTCAAGGCACAAAATATCAGATAAACAAATAAAATCACGGCAGGAACACGAAAAAAGTGTCCCTGCCTCTTTTATATATTATATATTTTATTTACATCTTATCATATTGACAAAACACAACACTTTGTGGTAAAATATAATTTGTGAAAATATGACCAAAACAAGATGAGAGGAAAGGAAAAGTTATGGCAACAAAGACTGCAAAAAAGGCAGAATACGGTGATCAGAGTATAACGATGCTGAAAGGCGCAGAC
>JAZOLR010000270.1:0-6209 GCA_045653255.1 Eubacteriales bacterium
AGCGCTTTGCCTATAACAGTATGAATACCTATATGCTTTCCGCTATCGTGCGCGAAGTGAGCGGAGAATCGCTCTCCGACTTTCTTCGTCCGCGCCTTTTTGACGTGCTCGGCGTTGGCGATTTTATGTGGGAAACCTGCCCCGACGGAATAGAAAAGGGAGGTTGGGGACTTTACGTTTCTATGGAAACAATGCTAAAACTCGGCACGCTCTTTATAAACGGCGGTGTCTTTGGCGATAGACGTATCGTGAGCGAAAAATGGATAAACCTTATGAAAACACCGCAGATGCCGATAGCCGAAGAAACGGGCGGTTATGATTACGGTCTTCAGATGTGGGTTGGAAAATACAACGGCGCGTGCCTTTTTAACGGGATGTTTGGGCAAAATATACTCGTATTCCCTAACCGCCGTATAGTAGTAGCCACCACCGCATCAAATAGCGAAATGTTCCAAAAGAGCCGAATGCTCAGAATAATTTCAGATACCTTTACTTCCGAAGAAACTTACAAAGCAGAAGAAAAGCAAACAAAAGTTTACAGAAAACTCGCAAAAAAGCAGAAAAACTTCTGCCGCGGTTACGCTTGGATAAGACCGCTTCACCGACTTCGCGGACTTTCTGCTTTGTGGTCGAAACTGAGAGGAAAAAGCACGACGCCGCTTCCTGCGGTATTCCGACGTATTAACGGACAAGTACTTGCTTTTGAACAAAACAATAGCAGTATACTTCCGATAGTAATGTCGTTTATGCAGAATAACTTCGGTGACGGTTTGACGGAGATAATTTTTGAGACGCAAGAAGACGAACTTTTCATCACTTTTTGCGAGGGCAATGAATCCTACCGCGTAAACGTAGGACTTTATGAGCATAAAGAAAATATCCTTGATATAAGAGGCGAAGTTTACAGAGTTATGGCGTGGGCGGAATTTACGGAAGACGAGGACAGAAACAGACTTCTGAAGATCGAACTTGCTTTTCCCGAAGCGACTTCCGTGCGCCGTATGAAACTTTATTCCGCAGAAGACGGAGTACGCCTCAATCTCTCGGAAGTCCCGGGCTATGACATTCTCGGCGAATATATTTCGAGTATGAAAGTTGTCGCACCGAAAAGCGACCCGCTTGTGAATATTCTAAAACCGCGTCTTAATAGCGAATATCTCACGTATAAAATAAAATCCCACCTTGAGCCTACACTCTACGCAAGGCGCAAAAGGGAAATTACACGAGACGAAGAATAAGTCTTAATTTACAAAGAATAATAAAGCGACAAATAAAAAAGCGTTGCCACTCTAAAAGGTGGACAACGCTTTTGTCTTATTATACGGGAGTTTCCTTCTTTTCTTCTTCGTCTTTTCTTTCCGCTTTCATTTCCCAATGAATGATGAAAGCGAGAAGCGCACGTATAAGAATTACCGTGACAAGCACCGCAAGTTCGCTGAAATCGTGCACGATAACGGTCTTCACTATCTCCGCGCCCATTTTGAATTCAAGCGCAACCGACAACGCTCTGCCAAGTCCGATAACGATATTCATCGGTTGCTTTTTTCTTACGCTTATTCCGAACGTCAAAAGCGCGCGTATAGAGCCGACGATTACTATAATAATTCCTACAAGTTCAAGAGTGCTTACCGTGATTTCCGCAACACCGTGAATAAATCCTTCGTACGCGGAGATGAAGTTTGATAAAAAATCCATTGTTATTCCTCTTGTTTTAAAATTCAGTACGTTCATTATATCACATAAGTGAAAATTTTGCAACAGCGAGTTTGAAAATGGCGCTCGTAATATGATTTTACAAAAAACAGCACCTATGATGAACAATGCCGTTACCGTAAGTGCTGTCTTTATATTGCGTGATTAGTTGAAAAATATAGCGTTTTTATTATCTTTCGTACGTAAGACCTACTTCTTCAATTGAAAGAGGATAGTAGTCGGGAATAGCACTCTTTACTTCTGCAAGTGCTTCGGGCAAGATAGTGTAGTCGCCGTTGTCTGCATCGGTAATTATTGAGGATATATCCTTGTTATGATAGTTATTGTACAAAAGAGACGTGCTTTCCATCGGCTGTTTTGTGACCGAGTTTGTCTTCTTGAGTATAGGTTGGTCGATTCCGTTGTTCATTCCCAAGATAATGTTGTTCATTATTACGTTGTTTGCAGGTGAACGGAGATATATTTCAAGATCGTTGCGTACGTAATCTGCCTTGTTGCTATCGTTATAATGTTGCTTCATCATATCGTAGAAATTCTTGATTTCGGGGAAGCGTGTGTAGAAACGCTTGAGGTCGTATGATTTGTTAAACGTGTCAAGGAACGTGTCAACACGCATAGGGAATCTGTAACCAAGTGGAGACGCATCGTCAAAATACAGGCAGGATTCGTGGATATAGTCTGTATTTCTTCCGATGAGAAGATTGCCGTACATTACGTTATAGTGACCGGAAGAAACGAAGAACATATATACGTTTTTGCTCTCTGAATCTCTTGAATCCATTATATTGTAGTATGCGTAGTTTCCGGATGAAAGGTCGTCAAAGTATATGCCGGAGTGAGGAGTGCCCCAATTATGGAGATAGTTGTATCTTATGTGGTTTCCGTGATGGAAGTAGCCGACAAGGTAGAAAAGTCCTGCGTCGTATACGTCACGTGAGCCACCGCTTATATCGTTGTATTCAATTACGC
Source organism: Eubacteriales bacterium (assembly GCA_045653255.1). Lineage (GTDB taxonomy): Bacteria > Bacillota > Clostridia > Oscillospirales > CAG-272 > UBA1740. Next base: position 2,683 of record JAZOLR010000270.1, read on the forward strand.
ATTCTGCGGACCAGGTCATAGAAATTCTGCAATCCTCAAGATAGTTATGGGATGCAACCGACATATATCCGCCGAGCATAATTCCCACTATTGCGCTGGGTCTCGGGTCGTGACAGTAGTTGTTCTGTACTATGAGACGGGAGGGCGAGAGTTTGCAGGATGAGTAATTTGCGGGAGATGCGTATATCATATTTCCCTGTGTTTGAGATACGTCGTTGTATGTTGCCGCGCTGTTTGTTGTGTTCAAAGCAAGAGAAATTCCGTCGCCTTGTGTATTATTTACGGTACATCCCTGAATTATAACTCCGTCGCTGTTCTTAACCAAAATTCCGCTGGCAGAACTTACACTTACCAAAAAGCCGTTGAATATCACGTTTTTGCAGTTGGAGATCGAGACCGCGTCTTTTGAGCCTTCGCCAGACTTTGCATAGAGAATTGTAGCCCCCTCGAAGTCCTCGGTCTTATATATGTAGAAGTTGCCCGTCTCTTTGTCAAAGAACCATTCACCGGGAGAGTCAAGTGCTTCGATTATGTTGAACAAATAATAGTTGTTGTATCCCGTTGCGGAGTTACTTGAATGCTGAGCACCGTAAACACATTCGGTTTTTGACGTCATCTTTTTCTCTACAAGATCAAACGATTCAATGTTGTAGTACGCAGAATGCCATCCTGCGAATACGTTTCCGAAATACCAGATGTCGCCTGTATTTTCCCACAAGCAGGGAGTGAGATCACGCATTCTTATAGACCAGCCGATATTGATGTTTCTATTTCCCTCAACGTCGGTATAGAAAAGGCTTTCGTCCATATGATCGAATTCACCTGACTTAACTCTTTGTATCCATTTGTTATAAAGGTGAGAATGTTCGCTTCCCGAGCTGCAGCTTCCCGATTCGAAAACGTAGTCAAAGTAGAGTTCGGGTTCTCCTGCATTGGGGTATCTTGCGAGGTGTCCGAGCTTGCCGTTTATGTAAACCTTGGCAGGACCGTTTTTGAGGTCAATCGTTCCTATGTCGTCACTTGTCCATCCGAGCTCGTAAAGATTTACGTAGGCGATATTCCCTTGATGAGCCGCGGGGATTTTCTGAGCAACCTTGTCGTCTTGGTAGTTTACGTCTTTAAATTTATCAACGGGGATTTGTTTTCCCGTGGTTATGAGCGGAGTTTCGTTGGGATATGCAGATATAAATATAGGAGAAGAAATGGTTCCGACAGCGTCTGTGATGCTCTGAGCGGGGTAAAATCCGCCGCGTACCCAAATTATTGCGCCGTTTGTGGCTTTTGCTCTCTTTACCGCTTCCGCTATCGTTGCAAGCGGAGCATCTATTGTTCCTTCGTTTGCATCGTTACCGTCAGTCGCAACGTAGAACTCGTTTTTTTGGATGAGAGGGAAGTCGCTGACGTCGTATCTCGGAAGAACGGTTATATGATCGGGTAATTCGTTGACAGCCTCGTAAAAACGGTTTACAACGTTTGCGTTGTTTGTGAAATCGGTGTCATATTTTCCCGTCATATCGGAAAGTGTTATAGGCATATTAGTGCCTGCGAGGTTGGGATTTTCAATCATAACGTTTTCAAATTGTGCCATAACTATATCGTGGCTCCTTTTTGTTGTTATCGTGCCGAGCACGTCGTTTATAAAATATTGCATAGCATACGTTGTTGTGAACGTTCCGTTTCCGTAGAGCGCTATTTTTCCGTCTCTTTGAATAGCACTTGCACAACCGTCGTCAATCGGTGCTGACGTAAGGTCTCTCCCCGTATCACCGATGAGTATCTCGTACTGCGTTTGCTCTTCTTTTGCGAGTTTTATCGGAATTTCCACACCGCATACGTCGTGTATTTTTTCTGCAAGTTTACTTACAAGCAGAGAAACGGTAGTGGAAAGATTCTTTCCCTTTACAACGACGAACTCGGAAATGTCAACTCCGCCTATCGTAAGTTCGTCAACTATGAATCCGTTTTTAGCAACATCGTCTTCGACTGCGGTAGTTTCAACAACGTCACCGCCGTTATTTTTGCACGACACGGCGGAAATTAAAACGCACACGAGAAGTAAAAACAGTATAATTTTAGTTTTTTTCATAAAAGCTCCTTTATCAGATATAAATTTTTCGTGCAACAATGTCTTCAATGTGTAAAAACTTTTAGCCTTGGCTTGATTTTTTCAACGGATTTGCTTCGCAAAACGTCGTGAGTTCTCCGCGGCGGAATTTTGCAATGAAGTCTGCCTCATCTTCAACAGGTGCTTTGCATTGCATACCGCCAAGCAACGAATGCTTTGCGGCTTGGTGGTTGTCCGTGCCTGCAAACTCACGAAGACCGTACGTCTTCGCATACATAGCCGCAAGCTCAGGCTGTTGACCATCTCTGTTGGTATTGTAAACCTCAACGCCTTCAACGTGGAAGGGGAAGATTCGAATCGCTCTCGGATATTTCGGCTGACGGAACGGATGGGCGTGAATTATGAGCGCCCCCGCCTCCTTTAAACGCGTGAGTTTTTCAAGAATATCAAGACTTGCAAAGTCGGAGTTTTGCAAAAAGAATTCTCTATTTGCGCCATATACAAGAAAATCCGCGCCGTGGTCTCCGAGCTCAAGCCCGGAAAAGACCTTCAGACCTATCTCTTTTCCTATTTCTTTGCTTGTTTCAATATCGTCGAAAAATTCGTTTATCTTTTGTTCGTAGGTAACGCCGTCAACACCTATATTCTTCAGACTGAAATGATTAGACACAAAAACACCGTCATAACCGATGTCACGGTAAAACCTGAGTGATGACTCGGAGTCAGCGACCGAGCATTTGCTTATTGGAAGCGTGTGAAGATGCGTTTCGTATTTGTACATTTTTAAACCTCTGCTTTAGTTATATTCCCATTTGATATGTTGGTTTTACATATTATATCATATTTTTCCACTTTTTCATAGAGTTTGTTGAAAAAATACGCAAATTAATTATATATCTACTGTAACAATCAAGGTTATCATTCTTAGCGGAGTGTACTTTGGCAGCTTTGCGGGCCATATTGGTTAAAATCGGATTGATCATCATCACCTTGTAATTCTGTGTAACCAGAAAAGTGATGATGTTGGTGAGGTAAAAAGGAAAGTGTTCTCCCATTTTGTTGCCGAGCCGAGACGGAAACTGCGTGCTATCCTTACCTGCGAAATAGGTTCAAGTCCGACAGTTGCTCCGCCAACAAAACAAAAACGAGATAGTCGCAAGGACTATCCCTACCTGAATCAACTAGGATTTTGACGGCAAGCGTCAATATTCCCGCACTCTCCGCCTGACAAGCGAGCTTGTCGATCTCCGAGTGGGGAATGCGAACCTGATTCGCAGGCGTGAGGTAAAAAGGAAAGTGTTCTCCCATTCTGTTGCCGAGCCGAGACGGAAACTGCGTGCTATCTTACCTGCGAAATAGGTTCAAGTCCGACAGTTGCTCCGCCAACAAAACAAAAACGAGATAGTCGCAAGGACTATCCCTACCTGAATCAACTAGGATTTTGACGGCAAGCGTCAATATT
>JAZOLR010000271.1:0-16520 GCA_045653255.1 Eubacteriales bacterium
TAGGCGCGTCAAATGCGAAACGCATACTAATACCCACAAACAAGTGCGACAACGTCGTTGTCGGCGTTGCGTTTTCCGGTGTTTCCGACTTGATTGCCGACGCGGTGGCAAAACTTGGCGAAATAATAGAAAAAATGTCGTAATGATAGGCAAATCGCTTGACAAAATTCTTCTTTTGTGGTACTATTTTAGTACCTGCCAAGAAGGTCGGTGATAGCGCAGAAGCGCTTGCTTGATTAAAAGAAAACTAATATTTTAAAAAAAGATACCAAGAAGGTGTCGTTGTCTCTGGAGGGACTGCGATACCTTTTTTCGTTTTACGGAGGACTTATGAGAAGAGAAAAACTTTACAAAATGATACTTTCCGCGCTCTTTTTGGCGCTTGCGTATGCGTTGCCGTTTTTGACGGGACAGATACCCGAAATAGGCGCAATGCTTTGCCCGATGCACATTCCTGTATTGCTCTGCGGATTTATCTGCGGTTGGCCGTGGGGACTTACTGTCGGATTTGTCGCGCCTATTATGCGCTCATTTTTGACGGGCGGTTTTCCCCCTCTTTTCCCGACGGCAGTTTGTATGGCGTTTGAACTTGCCGCATACGGTCTTTTGACGGGTATTTTGCACCGTTTACTCCCTCGCAAGAAGCCTTATATTTACGTATCACTCCTTGCGTCAATGATAGTCGGCAGACTTGTCTGGGGCGTTGCGATGTTCGTTTGTACAGGTATAAAGGGTAGCGGATTCACTTTCTCTGCTTTCCTTTCGGGCGCGGTTTTGAATGCAATCCCGGGAATTATCGTGCAGATAGTGCTCGTGCCCGTGCTTGTTATGTTGCTTGAAAGTCTGAAACTTTACAGAAAAGAACTCTAATATGTGTATTGACAAAAACAGAGAAACCAAAAATCTGCTTCTCCTTCATAGAAATTCCCACCCCGATATGCAGATAAACGACCTGTTCAAGTTTATCTTTCATAGCGCATTTGGGTGTGAGCATTTGATTTCCTCACCCGAAGCCGTAGAAAAATACATAAAAGAAGAATATAAAAAAGGCGTACACGACGAAGAAATAGAAACCCTTGACGGAGATTTTGTCCGCGTGCCGCTTTCATATCTCGGCAAAGGACTTTCCACAGAAACTCTTGCGAAGATTTTTTATCTGTCCGCAAAAGAAGAAAAGGATAGCATAGACGAGTTTAAAAGACGCTTGGCAGTTGCAGGCGGTCTTGTGCGAGAAGGATATTTCTCATTCGGTTATGAGGAATTTTCGCTTGAACTTCAGGAATGGGAAGAAAAAGGATTTTTGCCTGTGCATCATTCGGAAAAGTATAGACAGACGTATTCCCCCGCATACCGCGTGATTTCGAAAAAGTATGCGCCGTATATTCCTTTATTCTGCGCGTGTGACAACCTTATGAAAAAAGGCTCAATTTCACTTGCTGTAGAGGGAAGATGCGCATCGGGAAAAACGACACTCGGCGCAATTCTTGAAAAGGTATACGATTGCACTCTTTTCCACCTTGACGATTTCTTTTTGCGCCCCGAACAACGCACAAAAGAGCGATATGCAGAGGTCGGCGGGAATATTGACCGCGAGAGATTCCTCTCGGAAGTGCTTTTGCCCCTGCAGGATAAACAATCCGTGATAGAGTATAGAAAATTCGACTGCTCGACAAGTGAATTGACAGAGAAAGAAAAGGTAGAAATAAAACCCCTTACGGTGATTGAAGGCGTGTATTCAATGCATACCGACCTTGCACCATATTATGACTTTTCCGTTTTTCTCTCTATTGACAGCGATTTGCAGAAAAAACGCATCGAAAAACGCAACTCACCCGAGATGGCGGCTAGATTTTTCGACACTTGGATACCTCTTGAAGAAAAATACTTCAAAGAAATGCACGTGCGTGAGCGTTGCAACCTCGTTATCAATATTGAATAAGCAATTTAATTCTAACACAAAAGGATACCGCATTTGTTTTGCGGTATCCTCTTTTTATTTTTCGTAGTTGTTTAGCACTCTTTTTGCATACTCTCTCGGAGTGATTTTCATTCTCCGCTTGAAAGCGTAACTGAAGTATGATTGCGAGGAAAAGCCGCATTCATACGCCACTTCCGTGAGCGTTTTTCTGCTTGTGGTTATGATGTCCGCCGCTTTCTTTATGCGCTCGTCTTCAATATATGAATGTAAAGTTTTATTTGCATATCCCTTGAAAATCTTGTGAAAATAAGTGGGACTGAAACCGAACTTTGTGGAAATCACCTCAAGTGATAATTCAGACGCAAGGTTTTCTTTTATATACAATATCGCTTCGCTTATTACTTTTTCCGTATCGCTTTTCTCTTCTTTTTCGTTTCTTGTCTTTCCGTCACGCAAGAGCATATAGAAAAGCCGAAGCACAAGCGATTGCGCTTCTATTACGTCTTCGTAGCGGTTTCGCTCAAAGTGGTGTTTGAGTTTTTGTATTACCTCGAAATATTCCTCGCGGCGCGAAGTGAAGAAGAAGTCGGGAAGTTCTGCGAGTGCGCGTGAGAGTTCTTCGTCTTCAACTGTCAGATGCACGTAGTAGCAGTTGAGGGGAAAATGAGTGTTTCGCGTTTGATTTGGTTTTGCGAAAATAATCAAGTTTGGCACTATTTTTGCCGATTGCCCGTCGATATGGGATATTCCGCCCGCCTCAAAAGGAATATCTACTTCAAAGGTGCTTATTTTTCTTTTCTTTGAAACACTAACACCCTTCTGCGCTATTGCGGAATGGTAAATCCCGACGGAAATAATGTTTGATATTACGTTTTTCATTTTGTCACCAAAAAGCAAGATTTCTAATAAACATAGCAAAAAATCAGTATTTTTATATCAAGATTTATTATATAATTTATTTGTAAGCGTGTCAATACCCAAAAAGAAAAAGAGACACGAAAAGGAGAAAATATGAAAAAGTTTGAAGTAGAAGGACACGAACCGAGTTATTTGCCCGAGGGCGAATGGAAACTTGCTTGGGCAGATGAATTTGACGGCACTGAACTTGACCGCACGAAATGGGATTATAGACTAAATTTCTGGGGCGAGAGATTTGAAGCATATACCGATCGCGGCGTAGTGCTTGATGGAAACAGTCACGTAGAATTGCACAGAGTTGAAGAAAACGGAAAATACGTGTCACCGCAACTTCAGACGGGGTGCAACTCCTTTGACGTGCCTAAAGAACCCGCGAAAAACCCTTGGGGACACAAGGAGTTCTGGCCGCTTGGCGAACTTCCCGAACCGAAGTTTATGCACCGTTACGGCTATTATGAATGCCGTTGTAAATTCCAACGCGAGCCCGAGGTAATGTGGAGCGCATTCTGGGTACAGTCGCCCTCAATAGGTACAAGAAAAGAGCCCGAATGGTGCGGAATTGAGTCTGACATAATGGAATTTTTCAAGCACGGTCACTCCGAATGCGGAAATATTATGGGCGGTTACGGAAAGCAGTTCAAAGAAGAGGGAAGAATAAAATACGAATTTGAAGAAACAGAGGACGGTTGGCACTACTTCGGTATGGATTGGCAACCCGACGGATACGTTTTCTACTATGACGGAAAGGAAATTTCACGTTGCACAGAATACGTCTCGCACGTGCCCGAATTTATTCTGCTTACCACAGAGGTGCAGGGTTACCGTTGGCACGAGCCGAAAAAGTATGAACTCAACGGCAAGGAAATAGAAGGCTATCCCTACAAAATAGACGGCGAGGCGACGGACGACGCGTTTATCGTGGATTTTGTCCGCGTGTTTGACAAAATCGGTTGATAATTGCTTTTAAATTTTCAAATTAACTTTAATAAAAGAGACGAGCAAGGATTTTGCCTTGCCCGTCTCTTTTGCGTCGGTCGTCTTTTTATCTATAGATAATATAATGCAAATATAAGTTTACATTGTTAGTCAAAATATCCCTTGTATTCTACTGCGTGTTTGTCGCAGGGGAACAGTTTGCGGTACAAGTCAACGAAATAGTCGTCCGTCATACTTGCTATATAGTCGACAACAAGTTGGTTTTTCTCCGTTGCTTCGTAGGGGATTTTGCGTTCATAGTGTGCGCGGTTTACGTAGCGGATATGATGCGTGAATATGGGTGAGTCCTTTTTGTTTGTCTCTAGGTCGGAGAGGAGTTTTTCGTACATATTCTGCATCATCGGGTGCACAGTTTCGTCAAACTTTGACGTAACTTCGTTTGAGAAATATATTTTCTCATAGTTGTCGCTTTTCGCCTTTTTCAATGCAGAAAAATGCTCTGCATCGAGTTTTATATACGGCTTTGCGTAACTGTTTTCAATAATATTTACGATGAGGTTGTTTATTATTTCCGCGTTTATTGAGCCTATCGCACCGTTTTCGTAGTCGCCGTCGTCGACAATCTTCGCTCGTGCGGCGTCTTGACGGTCTTTTCCGAGATATGCGATAATGTCGGAAATTCTCACAACGCAACCTTCAAGCGTTGAGGGAGAGAGTTTTTTCACGTTTGAAAGGTCTATAGTGCAAGCGGCGAGTTGTTCGTCAAGGTCGGAAAAAGTCTTCACGTCGGCAGGGTAGTATTCCGAGAGTTCAAGTTCGCCGTTATGACCTGCAATACCCGAAAGTGTTTGCAGGGATATGTTGTAAGGGTAGATTTCGTCAAGCACTCGCACAGAGTGTACGCTATGGCAGAAGTGTTTTCTCGTGTAGGAGTTGTATATGCGGTCGAGAAACGCTTCTCCCGTATGTGCAAACGGCGGATGTCCTATATCGTGACCGAGCGCGATGGCTTCTATAAGGTCAAGGTTGAGATTGAGCGTTTTTCCTATCGTGCGCGCAATTCGCGAGACGAGTTGAACGTGCAGGGCGCGGCGAGTGATGTCGTCATTGCGGTAAAAAGAGAAGACCTGCGTTTTGTCTGCATAGCGGTTGTAGTAAGGGCAGTGAAGTATTTTGTCAATATCGCGTATGAAGGCGGTGCGCCATATATTCGCCGTATCGCGCGAGGGATTTCTGCGGAGCGTATCTTCTTCACGGAAGGCGAAATTCGGCATAGTGCCGTTTTTTCTGTCCTCTTCTATTCTTTTCGTAAGTTCTTCTGAAAGCGCATTGTAGTTTGGCATATACTCACCTCTCTTTTCTTCTATAATTTTATCATAAAAAATATAAAAAGTAAACAAAAAACGGAAAAGAAATCCAAAGCAGGAACGCATTGTACGAAATAAAGGACAGTGAAAGGTGCAGTACCCTTACGTACACTGCGAAAACTATCTTTGCTTGCGGTGAGTTATAAGTTATGATTGGCTACGCTAAGTTATCTAAAGTTGTTGATTTTTGCGTTTGAATATGTTAAAATAAAATATAAAAGATAACAGGCTCGGAAAGTGTAAGTTTTATATTATTTTCGGTGCATATAATGTAATAAAAGAGTTTTTAGGAGAATGCAATGGAACTTGTATTGATTACCGCCCTCGGTGTCGGCGGAGCGACTGTTATAGGCGCGGTTATAGGATTTGTATTTCGTGGAATATCACACAAATTTTCCGATATAGTTTTGTCGTTTGCGGCAGGCGTAATGCTTGCGGCGGCGGTGCTTGGACTTATTTTGCCGTCACTCGAATACGGCGGAAAATACGGTCTTGCCATTACCGTCCTCGGCATTTTTGCAGGTGCGCTTTGTCTCAACTTCGTTGATAAGTTGGTGCCCCACTTGCACAAACTCGTCGGCGCGGATATAGAAACCCACACGGGCGCAAACGAGAAATTAAGTAAAGTATTGCTTTTTGTAACCGCAATAGCAATACATAACCTCCCCGAAGGAATTGCGGCAGGTGTCGGCTTCGGCGCGGGTGACGCGTCGCAAGCGCTCATTATTGCGGGCGGTATCGCTTTGCAGAATATCCCCGAAGGTATGGTAATTATCGGACCTATGCTTGCATCGGGCGTATCACCGAAGAAAACTTTCGTCTGCGCCGCACTTACGGGTGTTGTCGAGATAGTCGGCACGCTTATCGGCTATTTCGCCGTCACGGTTGCATCGGTCATTTTGCCGTTTGCGCTTGCGTTTGCGGGAGGTACTATGCTATACGTTATAAGTGACGAAATGATACCCGAAACCCACGCCCACGGAAGCGAGACGGGTGCGACTTACGCATTGCTCGTTGGCTTCTGCGTAATGCTTATCACCGACGTTTTGCTCGGTTGATGTAAATAAAAGTAGACAACTTCGGGAGATGTTAAATGAAATATTACGTAGTGTCAGACGTGCACGGCTTTTATACCGAGACGTTGAAGGCTTTGACAGACGCGGGATTTTTTGAAGAAAAAGAACCGCACAAACTTGTGGTATGCGGCGACCTTCTTGACCGTGGCAAAGAGGCGATAGAGATGCAGAATTTCGCTCTTTGTTTGCTTGAAGAAGACAAACTAATATACGTGCGCGGAAATCACGAAGACTTGATTTTAAATATGCTCTGCAACCTTGGCAATATAATAGAGTATATGAATAGAAGCGACTATTATCACATAACAAACGGCACGTGGGATACGGCTTTGCAACTCAGCGGAATGGAGCATTCTATGGCAATTTCTTGCCCCGATGTGCTTGTAAACAGAGTGAAAAACACGGTTTTTTACAAAAAACTGCTTCCCGCAACCGTTGATTTCTTCGAGACGGAGCATTATATATTCGTGCACGGTTGGATTCCCTGCGGCACAACGGCAGAAAAACCTTCCTACCGACTTGACGCCGGCGCATTCTACGACAAGGATTGGCGAAAGGCTTCAAACGAGCGTTGGTATTATGCGAGATGGTACAACGGAATGGAAGTCTGCTATGCAAACAAGATACGCGAAGAAGGGAAAACAATCGTCTGCGGACATTGGAATGCTTCTTTCGGTCACTCTATGGTAGAGGGAAAAGGCTCTCAATTCGGTGAGGATGCCGACCACTCGCCTTTTTACGGAGACGGCATAATAGCGATTGACGCTTGCGCGTATGCAAGTAAAAAAGTTAACTGCATAGTGATAGAAGACTGATTTTATTTTGCAGAAAAAAGACAAAAAAATCTTTATAGGTGGAGACGAATATGGTATACGTTGACTTCAAAGGAAAAAAACTGTCCGCACTCGGTATGGGTTGTATGCGCTTGCCGACAAAGGAAGACGGAGAAATAAATATTGATGCGACAAAAGAAATGGTCGCATACGCCATAGAAAACGGCGTTAACTATTTTGACACCGCGTGGGGTTATCACGGACAAAAGAGCGAGAGCGTAATGGGCGAAGTGCTTTCAAAATACCCTCGCGAGAGTTTTTACCTCGCGACGAAATTCCCCGTTTACGATATGTCGACACTCGGCCACGTAAAAGAGACCTTTGAGCGCCAACTTGAAAAATGCCGCGTTGATTACTTTGATTTTTACCTTTTCCACAACGTGTGCGAGGCTACAATCGACGGGTTTCTTGATAGACAGTATCACGTTTTTGATTACCTGATAGAGCAGAAGAAAAACGGAAGAATCCGCCACCTCGGTTTTTCCGCGCACGGAAACTTCGACACAATGCAGAGATTCCTCGACGCATACGGAGAGTATATGGAATTCTGTCAGTTGCAGGTGAATTGGCTTGACTGGGATTTCCAAAACGCGAAAGAAAAAATAGAAATGATGAAAAAACACGGAATTCCCGTGTGGGTTATGGAGCCTGTGCGTGGTGGCAGTCTTGCAAATCTGCCGAAAAAGCACGAAGAATTGCTTTCGTCTTTGCGCCCCGAATATACAGTGCCCGAATGGTCGTTCAGATTTTTGCAGTCAGTGCCCGAAGTAGTAGTTACCCTTTCGGGAATGTCGAATATGCAACAACTGAAAGAAAATATAAAGACCTACGAAGAAAACAAACCCTTAAACGAAAAAGAAAGACAAACGCTTTTCGCTATCGCGCACGAACTCACGTCTGCAAAAACTTTGCCGTGTACTTCTTGCCGCTACTGTGTAGACAGTTGCCCCGCGGGAATTAACATACCGAGAATTATAGAAATATACAACGAACACGTTTATTCAAACGGCGGATTCCTCGCGACGATACTTATGCGCGCGATAGAAGAAGAGAAGAAACCGTCCGCTTGCATCGGTTGCCGCACGTGCGAGGACTTGTGTCCGCAGAATATAAAAATAAGTGAAATGATGCGCGACTTTGCAGAAAGACTGCGCTGAAAAATACGAAAACGGAATAAAAACTAAGAACAAAATCAAAAAGGAAGAATAAAATGTCTGCATTTTTAGCATCTTTACACCCCGCTTTCGTTTGCTTGCTCGTTTGCTTTGCAAAGATAGTAGAGATAACAATACAATCATTGAAGACCTGCATGATGGTAAAAGGTCAAAGACTTAAAGCGGCAGGGCTTGGATTTGTCGAGTGTACTGTGTGGGGACTTGCAATCTCTACCATAATAGGCACACTCGGAGATGATTTGCTGCTTTTGCTTTTCTATTGCGTGGGTTACGCGACGGGACTTTTTCTCGGCTCAACCATTGAAAGCAAGATAGCACTCGGTACGTCAAACCTTGAACTTATAGCAAACGATGACAGTACGGAAAAGATAACCGAATACTTGAAAAACAACAACCGCGGTTACACCGTTCTTGAAGGTCACGGCTCAATAGATAAAATGAATATGATATTCATCGTATTGCCGAGAAGAGAAGCGCCGAAGACGATAAAGGAAATTCGCCGTTTGTGCGATAACAAAGTTTTCGTTTCCGCGTCCGAAGTCAGCAAGTAAGCGGGCGGTTACGGAATGATGAAATAATGTGTAAACAAAACTATACAAAATGTAAAAAGGAGAGGAAATATGTATACCATATACGTTGTATTTAAAAGTTATGAAGGTAAGCGCGAGGAGTATATCGACCTTTTGAAGCGCGAGGGAATTGTCGACGCGGTAAGACGCGAGGACGGTTGCATTCGCTACGATTATTATTTTTCAGAAAAAGACCCGAATGAAATACTTCTTATCGAAGCGTGGGAAACGAAAGAGCATCAACAAATCCACATCGAGCAACCCCACATGGCGCGCCTTCGCGAGTTGAAAGGCGATTATATAATCTCGACTACACTCGGCGAGTTTGAGTTGAAATAAAAAGAAAATAGCCGAAAATGACTGAAAATAGTTAAAAAGGGTTAGAAATGGATAAAATGGATAAAAAGGAAAACTGTTTCAATTACTATAAAAACGAGAAATGCATATATTTCCCCTGCCACAAAACAGAAAACGAAAACTTCAACTGTATGTTTTGCTTTTGTCCGCTTTACGCCCTCGGTGACAAATGCGGCGGAAACTTCAAATACATAGAAGACGGCATAAAGGATTGCTCTGAGTGCCTTTTGCCACATAGCGAAAGCGGCTACGCCTATATATGCTCGAAGTTTGAGGAACTTTCCGAATTGGCAAAGAAAAACTCCCCTTACGCAGAAGAAAAATAACGCTTTTGATTTTTTAAACTATAATAAAAACGGACTTCGGATTGATATGCACCCAAAAAGTTAGACACTTTCGGAGGTGTATATCAGATTGTACCAAAGTCCGTTTTTTATATATTAGTTGTCGTTTTGCTTTAGCGCGTGGAGAAAATAAGTGAGCGCGAGTAGGTCTGCGCAACCGCCGACAGAGAGATTGCGAGAGATGAACTCGTTGTCAAGGGTTTGTGCGTCGCTTATAAGGCGAGATTGGACGGCTTTTTCATTTTGGGAGACGGTTTCGTTTTCGCTTGCGTTTTTACAACCGTTTTCGTACTTTTCTAAAATTTCGTTTGCCCTTTCTTTTGCGAATGCAACACCTTCGTCGCCGCCGCGCTTGTATAGCGTTGTATCGTCGATATTTGCGACAAGTGACAAAAGCGAAAGTATTCCTGCCGCGTTTTCGGAAAAGCCGTTTTCTATCGCCTTTTCGTATTGTGGCAACGAAATGTTTTTGACCGAAGGAAATCCCTCTGATGCTTCACCGCGCACTCCTTTTATTTGCTTTTCTGCAAAAAGGCGCTTGCCTGCCGTGTCGGTTTTTCCGTCGCAAAAGTCGCAAAGAGTTGATTTTGAGACTTTCGCGCATTGTTCGAAAATTTCATCTGTACGTGGGATAGGTCTGTCCTCGCGCCAGAGTTGACCGAGAGAATAAAGAAGCACACCGAAGCAGAAAATCGCGCCCTTGTGGGTGTTTTTGCCATTCGTTGCCTTTTTCATTTTTTCTTCCGCTTGCACTCCTCTTTCTCGCAGAAGTGAGAAAGAAACTCCGCTCACGCCGTAAGTGAAACAGTCGAAAAAATAAGGCGTGAGAGTTTCGGCGCTTTTTTCAAAGAGGGAAATGTTCATATCGGGGTGACTTCCGTTATTTTTGCGGTCGACAAGTCCGGGTTTCGGAGTTGTGTAAAGTTCTTTTAAAAGACTGTCTTTTGCAAGAGAGGAAAAATACTCCGCGTCAGAAAGAAGGAAATACTCGCGGATTATTTCGTCTGTTTTTCGTCTTAAAACTTCTGCTGAGTGTGCGCGAGAGGCGGCGCACTCGCGGCCGCGTTTTCCGCATATAAGACACTCTCGCGGATTTTTACGCTCGAGTTTTTCTCCGTCTGTGCCTATTACGTCAAAGTCGAAAAGCCTTCCGAGACGGTTTTTTTCTTCAATTTTGACGCATATATCTTTGAGAATTTCTTTATCTGCGTCAACACAGTAGATGGCTTCGCAACCTGTCGGGGATATTTCTTCGTGAATATATTTTACAGAGAAATGCGAAATTTCCTTTTCAAGCGACCGTCTGCCCTCGTAGAAAGCGCGTTCAATTGACGGAGATGTTTTTTCGGGTCCTGCTATATTCATAGAGAAACTTATAATCGGAAAGCCGCGCGAAAGCAGGCTCTTTTGCAGTTTCGCGCGGTTTTCTCTTGCGTTGAGAATTTCTGTGAGCGTGATTTCCACGGCATTCTCCTTTTATTTTTGGTAACGTTACATAATAATGTCGAATTGCTTTTTCTGTTGCTCGTCAAGTTTCAAGAGGTTTTTCTCTGCGCCTTCGCCTACGCAACCGACAAGCAGATATTTCTTGTTGAAAGTATCGTATATGAAGTGATGCAACAAATGGAAGTTTTCTATAAGTCCTGTGCGGCTCACGTGAATGCGAGGCCCCGTGCATTCGTGCAAGTCTCCGCCTATTGATACGTGACGGCTGTCTACGTAGTCGATGGGCAGGTCTTTTTTAATCATTTCGTTTACTTTTTCTTCCATTTCGATAATGTCGAAATTGGGTTTCGTTTCGGGGAAAGTAATGACGAAACCGTGTTTTACGTCATCGTGACCGCAACGTGCAAGTTCATCTTTCGGCATAAAGTACTCGCACAAGTCTTCTGCCGTATGCGCCATAAGACGGTAGGGAATAGACTTGTAAACCGCGTCTTTTATCTCATTAGGTTCAGGGCCGAATATGGTCGGTCGGGAAATAAGTATCTGCTCGCCCGCACCGATAAGCAGGTCTGCGTTAACTCCGAGAAGCGGATATACAAGGTCAAAATGCTCAACGATTACTCGCTTTCCTTTTTGCAACGCTTCTCTTATCGCGTCTGCAAGTATGCTCATTTGTGTAAAACCGTTTTCAAATCTTATGTCAAGGTGATACGTGTGAGGCGAAAAGAAAGCAAATCCGCGGTCCTGCTCCAAAATAGGCAGAGGTCGCACGTATACTCCGTCGTCATCGTTTGTAAGTTCAAGACCCGGGAACATTCCGCGTATAAGCGCACTCTTTCCGCTTCCTGCCTCGCCTATAATGCCGATGAGTTTGTCAAACGGCGAAAGATAAAGTTGGGCAAGTTGCATACCGAGTGCGTACATTCTGTTGTGTCCGCGAGGGGCAAAGTAACTACTTAATATATGGCTTTGTTGACGTTCTTGCATTGTTATTCCTCCAAACTTTTTGTTCCTTCATTCTATAATACCTTTTTTACGAAGATAGTCAATAGTCGTATCGGGCAAAAGTTCCGAAAGTGAAGAAAACTGTTTTTCTTCTATTCGTCTTCTTACCTCGCTTGCGCTTATCGGTTTGCCGTCTGCTTCTTTTCTGTCTATTTCCACAAGCGTTATATTCTTTTTCGGCAGGGTTTTCGCGAGGGCTTCGTTGTACTTCTTCGTCAATGGGGAATTCGGCTCTGTGCCGACATATCTATGCGAGATTGACAGGCGCGGAGCGAAATAGCGCGAGAAAATTTCAATATCGAGTTCACACTGCGCTGTGTCCTTTGTCTCTCTGTCGGATAGAAAATACGTGGGGAAGGTCGCGCTTGAAATGAGATACTGCCCTGTTTCAAGGACTGTCACGTTACGAAGGTCGCGCACCCCCTCTTTCACCATAGAAAGTCTGTCGCCGACGGAAAAATAACTCTTATCCTCCGAAAGCACGAACAAGAACACGTGCTCACACTCGCGCGAAGCATATTCAACGAGGTATCTGTGACCTTTTGTGAACGGGTTGCAATTCATAACGATAGCACCCACGCGCCGAGACGATTTATATTCGGGCAAGGATGCGACAAACTCGCCTATTCCGTTTTTTCTGTCCTCAAGCAACAACACGTTTTGCGTTTCTGCCACGGGATAGAAGAAAAGGGAAGAAAACATATACTTGTTTTTCGGCTTTGTATAAAGGAAAAGAGAACGGTAACCCGAAGAAAACGCATCTTTTCTCAACGCGGTGATAAGCGTTGCCGTAAGGTCTTCGCCTCTGCGGTCTTCGTCCACTGCGATAAGTTTGAGAATGTTTCCCTCGCGTGAGCCTACGGCAATTACGTCGTCGCCGTCACGCACAAGTGCAGTTGCGTCCGCGCGTCCGTCGTCGGTAAGACCCGCACGCGATAAGAGAAGATTACGTTTTTCTCTGTCGCTTTCGTTCAGTTTACGAAGAATTGAGACTTCCACTTGACCGTCACCCTTTCTTTTTTTGTTTCTATTATATAACATTATACACTATTTTTTTGATTTTGGAAGAAAATTTTCAAAAAAAGTTGAAAAATGATTGCTTTTTTTCTGATTGTGTTATACAATAAGGGTGTATTGTTATAGTAACATTGATATAAAATGTGTTTTTTGAGGCTTTTTTAATGAAAGGAGACAGAAAATGAACAAAACGAAAATTGAAAACATCGCGTCCGCAGGAACGATGGAGTCGAGCGACGCGTACGTAGAAATAGAGCCGAGCGAAAAGGGACTTACACTTGAACTCAGTTCCGTTGTTGAAAAGCAGTTTGGCGAAAAAATAAAAGAGGTAGCAAACGAGGTGCTCTCCGAATACGGAGTCTGCGACGCGCACGTGAGAATAGTAGACCGCGGCGCGCTCGAATGCGTAATCCGCGCACGTGTTGAAACCGCCATACTTCGCGCAAAAGGAGAAATGTAATGAGAAGAAGTCTTTTGTTCTTGCCGGGTAACAACCCGAATATGCTTATAAACGCCTCTTGCCTTGGCGCAGATGCCGTGATTTTCGACCTTGAAGACGCGGT
The DNA here is from genome assembly GCA_045653255.1 of Eubacteriales bacterium. GTDB lineage: Bacteria > Bacillota > Clostridia > Oscillospirales > CAG-272 > UBA1740. Next base: position 13,525 of record JAZOLR010000271.1, read on the forward strand.
TTCCCCTGCGGAAAAGGACGCGGCGAGAATACTTGTACGCAACACGTTGAGATATATGGACCTTTCTTCGTGCGAGACTGTTGTGCGTATTAACTCGGTTGATACGGATTTCTTTAGACGTGACCTTGACGTTATAATGCCCGAAAAACCCAACCTTGTGCTTTTGCCGAAAGCGAGCACTCCCTCTGACATACTCACCCTTGACGCATATATGACCGAGTGTGAAGAAAAACTCGGTATGCAAAAAGGCACGGTAGGCGTTATCGCGCTTATCGAAACTGCACTCGGCGTTGAAAACGCATTCGCTATTGCCTCTTCTTCGTCTCGCGTGTGCGGACTTTTTCTCGGCGCAGAAGACCTCACCGCCGACCTCCGTTGCAAACGCACGAAAGAGGGCAGAGAAATAGAATACTCGCGCTCTCGCCTTGTCGTTGCCGCACGCGCGGCAGGTGTCGACGTATACGATACCCCCTTCACCGACGTAAACGACGATGAAGGAATTGTTGCCGACGCAAGTGTGGCGAAGGCTCTCGGATTTACGGGCAAGGCATCTATATCCCCCCGTCACGTAGACGTGATAAACGAAGTTTTCAGCCCCGGCATAAAAGAAATCGAATACGCATACGAGGTAATGGCGGCAATCCGTCAGGCGAAAGCGGAAGGAAAGGGTGCAATATCCCTTCACGGAAAAATGATAGACGCGCCGATAGTAGCAAGAGCAGAGCAGACTATCGCTATGGCTCGTGAACTCGGACTTGACAAGGAGGACGGCAATGAATAAACTTGTGAAAAACATTCGCGAGGCGATAGTGCTTTCGGGACTTCGTGACGGAATGACGGTTTCTTTCCATCACCATCTCCGAAACGGCGACTACGTATTGAATATGGTGATGGCGGAGATAGCCGCCCTCGGAATAAAAAATATAACTGTGAATGCGAGTTCGCTTTTCGACACTCACGCACCCCTTCTAGACCACATACAAAACAAAGTGGTTACGGGCGTATGTGCAAACTACATATCCGCAGGTCTTGGACGTGCGTTTTCTCACGGAATACTTGAAACCCCCGTGCAATTCCGCACACACGGTACTCGTCCTGCCGATATAGAATCGGGCAAGACACCTATCGACGTTGCGTTCATCGCCGCGCCGACCTCAGACCCTATGGGTAACTCTTCAGGTAAGTACGGAAAGTCCGCTTGCGGAAGCCTCGGCTATGCTTACGCCGATGCAATGTACGCAAAAAAGACGGTAGTTATTACAGACGAACTTGCAGAATACCCCTTGAATGATTTCTCAATCCCCGAAAACTACGTAGACTACGTTGTAAAGGTTGACGAGATAGGAAACCCTGCGGGAATAGTTTCAGGTACAACGAAGATAACTCGCGACCCTGTCGGACTCGTTATGGCTTCGTCCGCGGCAAAAGTTATCGAAGCATCGGGACTTCTTCGCGACGGATTTTCTTTTCAGACGGGTGCAGGCGGCGCTTCACTTGCAGCGGCAAAGTTTTTAAAAGAAATAATGCTCAAAAAAGAGATAAAGGGAAGTTTCGGTCTCGGCGGTATTACGGGATATATGGTAGATATGCTCCGCGCAGGTTGTTTTTCTTCTCTTCTCGACGTTCAGTGCTTCGACCTTGCCGCAGTTGAAACCATACGCACATACCCTCGCCCCAAGGAAATTTCCGCTATGCAGTATGCTTCCCCAACCGCAAAGAGCGCGGCAGTCAACAGCCTTGACGTCGTAATCCTCGGCGCGACGGAAATAGACACGAACTTCAACGTCAACGTACACACAGACTCAAACGGATGTATAATGGGCGGCTCGGGCGGTCACACAGACACGGCGGCAGGCTCGAAACTCGCTATGATAATCGCGCCTATGTTCCGCGCGCGTCTTCCCATCGTTACAGATGAAGTAACCTGCATTTCTACCCCCGGTAACACGATAGACGTACTCGTTACGCAGGGCGGTATTGCGGTAAACCCGAAAAACAAAGACCTCACAGATAGATTAAAGGACGCAGGTCTTCCTATAATAGATATAAACGAACTTAAAGCGAAAACGGAAAAGATAACCGGCACACCGAAGAAACTTTCTCACGGCAAACGGGTTGCGGCAGAAGTTATAGGCCGTAACGGAAACGTGCTCGACAGAATCTACTGCGTAGAAGACTGATATTTGTAAAAATTAAGGAGAAACATAATGAGAGAATTAGACGCATCTCTTATCACCGATGCCGTTGCGAGAATGTGCATTGAGGCAAACTGCCACCTCTCAAACGACGTAAAAGACCGCATTTGCGATTTCTGCGATAAAGAAAAGTGGTCAGGCGCAAAAGAGATACTTGAAAGAATAGTTGAAAACTTCAAGATAGCCGACGAAGAAGACCGCCCCGTATGTCAGGATACGGGTGTCGCTTGCGTCTTCCTTGAGATAGGTCAGGACTTGCATATAAACGGCAATATACAAGACGCGGTAAACGAAGGTGTGCGCCGCGGATACGGAGAGGGATACCTTCGCAAGAGCGTTGTGCGTGATCCTCTTGACCGTGTCAACACGGCAGATAACACCCCTGCTATGCTCTATTACGATATAGTAGATGGCGACAAACTCAAAATAACCGTCGCGCCGAAAGGATTCGGCAGCGAGAATATGAGTAAGATAGCGATGCTCCGTCCCTCTGACGGAATTGAAGGTGTAAAAGAATTCGTTGTGCGCACAGTAGAAGAAGCAGGACCGAATCCCTGTCCGCCTATCGTTGTGGGTGTCGGCATCGGCGGTACTTTTGACCGCGCGGCTTATCTTGCGAAAAAGGCACTTTTGCGTCCGCTTGACGAGCGCAATCCGAACAAGATGTACGCAGATTTGGAAGTTGAACTGTTAGATAAGATAAACGCGCTCGGCATAGGTCCTCAAGGATTTGGCGGTCTTACCACCGCGCTCGGCGTAAATATCGAGCAGTATCCCACGCATATAGCGGGACTTCCCGTT
>JAZOLR010000272.1:0-6385 GCA_045653255.1 Eubacteriales bacterium
GGAAAGGTTATCGGGGAGTGTTACAGGCAACCGAAGTCTTACGCGGCATCTTATGCGCCGCTCGTTTTCCGCGCTATAAAAGAAAAAGACGACAAGGTAGCAAAAGAGATACTCCTGAAAAACGCGCAAGACGTGGCAAAACTGATGAATGCGGCAGTTGCGCGCCACGGCAGAGTGGAAGACGTTGTCGCTTGCGGCGGTGTGTTCAAAAACCGAGAAATTTTCGAGCCTGCCATAAAGAAATATTTAGACTACCCTATCAATTTCGTTTACCCTACTCTTCCGCCTATTTACGGTGCGTGTGTGGGTTGTTGCAACGAAATGAATATTGATACAGACGAAAACTTCAGACAAGTATTTGACGAGACTTACAATGCAATACTTAAAGGAGAAACAAAATGAGCCTTATACTAAAGAATACTCGCGCGGTTTGCCGTGATTGGATAAAAGAATGCGATATTAAAATAGACGGCGGTTTGATTTCCGCGATAGGCAAAAACATTGCCGTGAACGACGGTGACGAAGTTGTCGAATACAACGGCGCGACGGTTATGCCCGGCTTCATTGACACGCATATTCACGGTGCTTACGGCTGTGAAATAACGAATGAAGATTTTGACGTAGAAAAATTCTCTTACTATGAAGCGACGCAAGGTGTGACGGGACTTGCACCTGCAACAACAAGCCAGTCAGTAGAGATGCTCGAAAAGCAAATGGGCACGGTTGTAAGAAAGGCAAGAGAAAAGAAATGCGGTGCAAAGATACTCGGCATTCACGCGGAAGGTCCTTTTTTGAACATTGCAAACAAGGGCGGAATGCAAGCGGAGTACATACAAGCACCGAATATAGAAAAACTCGACAGAATGATTGCCGCCGCCGACGGACTTTTAAAAATTTTGACTATTGCACCCGAACTTGAAGGTGCGCTTGACTTAATAAAATATGCGGTGTCAAAGGGTATAAAGGTATCAATGGGACACACAAGCGCATCGTATGACGAGGCTATGGCGGCAATAGATGCAGGCGCTTCGCAAATGACGCATACTTTCAATGCGGCAAAGGCATTCAACCACCGTAACCCAGGGGTACTCGGCGCTGCATTGACCGATGACAGAGTAAAATGCGAGATGATATGCGACTTCGCGCATCTTCACGCGGCTACTACCAAGTTGATATACAGAGCAAAGGGCGCGGACAGAATAAATATGATAAGCGACACCTCTTTTCCGTCGGGCCTTAGCGAAAGTGAACTCAAAGCATTCGGGAAGAATCTGCGTGTTGAAGGCAACGTTATTCTGCTTCCCGACGGCACAATCTGCGGAAGTACTCAATCCCTTTACGGCGGTGTAAAAAATCTTGCGTCGGTAGGTATTCCTCTCGTTGACATTGCGAGAATGGCATCGTACAATCCTGCTTCTACTCTCGGTGTTGAAGACAAGGTAGGAAGCATTGAAGTCGGAAAGTGTGCCGACCTCGTTGTGCTTGACGGCGATATGTCTATTATCTCCGTATACATCGACGGAAAGAAAGTGTAAAAACATAACTTAAATAATCGGACAATAAGCAAAGGAACTCAATTTTTTGTAAAAATTGAGTTCCTTTTTATTGATATTTTTCGTATACTTGCAGTTATACCAAATACATCAACCGCTTCAAAAAATTACTGCATATTGTATTTGGTGAGCATTGCCTTTTCGAAGTCAAGAAGGTATTTTGCTTCTGCGTCGATAGCGGCTTCGCTTGTGTCGGCAACGAGGTCGCGCCAAGTACGAATGTCAAGACCTACTTCACCGCCCATAATTACGAAGGGTTCGGATACGATGTTCTTCTTATAACCGATTTCGGAGAGTGCGGAGAAGATTTCATCCCAATTGAGATGGCCTCTGCCGGGGGCGGTTCTGTTGTTTTCGCCCGTGTGGAAGTGGCGAAGACGAGCGCCCACGAGGCGGATTGCATCGCCTATGCTATTCTCTTCTATATTCATGTGGTAGGTATCAAGGTGGATACCGATATTCTTGCTGTTTACGAGGTCTGCGTACTGAATAGCCTCTGCGGCGGTGTTGATAAGGGGAGACTCAAAACGGTTTACTGCTTCTGCACAGACGGTTACGCCGTATTCTTCTGCTACTTTCATAACCTTCTGCATAGAGTCAACACTGCGTTCAAGCATTTCTTTTTTGTCTTCGGGGTTGATTATGTAGTTAGGAACGCCCCATCCTGCATAGGTAACGCCTGAGAAGAGTTCGCCTTCCATTACTGCTATCTTGCGTACGATGTTGGAAAGGTATTCTACTCCGCCCGCTCTCGTTTCCTTATCCTTTGAGGAAACGTCGTACTTCGGGTTAAGTCCGAGGCTATAGGAAAGTTCAATTCCGCGCTCGTCTGCGTATTTTTTTATATCTCTGCACTTATCGTCTGTCATATCAAGAAGAGGCTGCGCCTGAAATTCAAGAATATCATAGCCTATCTTTGCCGCTTTGTCTATGTAATATTTGTGGTCTGCGCCCCACTTCTTCTCCCAGAAGTTCATAAAAATACCGAGTTTGTTCATTTTGTAATCCTCCTAAATTTATGTTTTAATTAAACTATATCAATTTTGTAGCCGAGGTAGTTTGTAAATGCTTCGTTTATCGCTTCTGTCCAGTCGCCCTTCGTTATAGCAACGTGGTGGCGGTAGCCGTTTCTTGCCATATAGTTGAGCATTTCGTTAACGTTTTCTTTCTTGAATACTTTACCGCAACCGAAGAAGCAGGATTCAATCGGGTCATCGGTGAGTTCACCCTTTGTAGCAAATGCACAGAGTTCGCCGTCTTCCGTCTTGAAACTTCCTATGGTTACTTCTGTTTCTATGTATTCGCCCTTATTGATACCGACACCTGAACCTTCGCCGTAGGATTTGCGGAACATAAGGTGTTCTTCTATCACGCCCTTGCCCTTCATAAGAGAAGCGGGAGCAGGTCCGCAATGGAAGAATATGCATCTGTCGTTATCGTCGCCGTAATTATTGTTTACGTCAAGAAGCATAACGGGGAAATCTGCCGCAAGACCGAGTGCGCGCATCATAACTGCGTTATTAACGTCAAGTTCGCAAGCGGCGGCAATTCCGCGCTCATTGAGTTCACCGAGGATAAGGCAGGGTGCAACTCCGTAGGTGAGTTCAAGTTCGTTCCAACAACGGATAGCGATAGCCTGAAGATTGTATTCCTCGATAATTTCGTCTACTGCTACGCCGAGACGGGCGATATTTTCAAGTTTTATCGGGGGGTATGCATCAAAAGATGAAAGCGTGAGGTATTTTTCCTTTTTCGCTTCTATCTTCTTTGCATCTGCCTTGTTCATCAAGTCGAAAAGAACGGTAAGGTCAATGGTTTCAACGTTTACACGCTTATTCTGCATTGCTATTTCGTCTATTCTTACTGTCTTGAATGCGGTTGTTCTCGCACCGATTGCGCCTATATTGAAACTCTTCATACCTTTCACTGTGCGGCATACACCTGCAAAAATGCGAAGGTCTTCTTCAAACGAGGGATCGCTCGGCGAAACGGCAAACTTCTTCGTAAGCGAGTATTTTATCTTTAACTGACGGAGCACGTTGCACATAGCAATCTTTCCGCAAACCGCGTCGCGACGGTGAGCGAAGTCCATTTTTCCCTCTTCGTCGGGGAATGCCTGAACGAGTATCGGCACGTTTGCATCAGCAAGTGCAACTGCTGCACCGTTTTCGTCGCCGAAGTTCGGGAGTGAGAGAATTACACCGTCAAACTTTCCTTTGTTTTCTTCAAGAAATGCGGCAAATTTCTTTCCTTCTGCGGGGGTTTCAACTGCGCCGTAGCGAGTCTCTTTTTCCTCCATAACGATATAGCCGTAGCCGTTTTTTTCAAGTGCGGCTATCATTTCTTCTCTTGCGCCTGCAATAAGTTCGCCCGGAAAAAATCCGCGGTTTCCAAAATAAAGAGCAAAAGTAGTTTTCATATTTTTTCTCCTTTACGGTATTAACTTAGATTTATCTATTCTAATTATATATATTTTACTATATATTTTATAGGTAGATTTGTACTAAAAAATAGAAAAATCTTCCCTTTATTTAATATTTCTTTGCTATTTCCTTGACAAACTGAATGCAAAATGATACAATAGTACAAAGAAAAATAAAGACGGAAGGCGAGGTGTTCTTTTTGACGGTAAACTTTAATATTGAGAAACTTAATAAACTTCTTCACGATTTTTACCGCACGACGAATCTGACTGTAGGAATATGGGATGCGGACATGAATCAGTTGACGCATCAACCGAAAGAGCACAGCGACTTCTGCCGTATCATAAAGGAAACTCCGAAAGGAAAAGAGGCTTGTGACAAGTGCGACTTGCAGTTGTGTGAGAAGTGCCGAGATGCGAATTCCGCCGTTTCTCACAGATGTCACGCAGGACTTGTCGACACGGCGTTTCCCATCAAGTTTGAAGATGAGATACTCGGATATATAATGTTCGGGCAAGTAATAGACAGTGAAAATCCGTGGACGGAAGAAGAAAAAAGCAAACTGAAAAACGAACTTTCATTAGATGCAGAAGCGCTTTCCCTCGCTTACTCACGTCTTCACACTTATGATATACAAAGTATTGAAGCCGCCTCAAATATTTTGAAAGCGGCTACAAGATATTTGTGGTTGTCTGACCTTATCAAGATAAACAAAAACAGTACCGTTACTGCGCTTGACAGATATATTTCCGAAAACATTTCTCGTGATATTTCCGTCGGGGATATATGCGAGCATTTCAGTATGTCGAAAAACAAACTGTACTCTATCTCAAAAAAGCATTTTGGAATGACTGTCGGGGCATACATTCTCAAAAAACGCACGGACGAGGCAAAACATTTGCTTATTGCATCGGACAAACCTATTTATGAGATATCTGCGCTTGTGGGAATTTCCGACTACAACTATTTCACGAAAGTTTTCAAGAAATACGCAGGGGTCACACCTCACAGGTACAGAAAAAACTTCAACCAATAAGGTCGCAAAGGCGGTCGGAAAGGGTGGCAAACTGCTCGGTGGAAAGTGTTTCTCCGCGCACTGTGGGCGAATAGCCGAGTTCTACAAGCACGTTTGTTATATCCGCTTTTGCAATATTGGGATATTTTGCATTTATTGCGTTGACAAGGGTTTTTCTTCTCTGCTCAAATGCTGCTTTTATCACACCGAAGAAGAGTTTTTCATTTTTCGGTGTGTATTTTTTATTTTCATAGAGGTCTATTCTCACAACGGTGGAATTGACTTTCGGCGCAGGCATAAAGCAACCTGCAGGGACTGTAAAGAGTTTTTCCGTTGTGCCGTAGTAACCGAGCACCGCCGTTATAGCACCGTAGTCGGCAGAGCCTGCTTTTGCGCAAAGGCGGTTTGCCACTTCGGACTGAATCATTATAGTTATCGCCTTGAATTTCACTCCGCATTCTAAGAGGAGCATAAGAATGGGGGTAGTGATATAATATGGCAAATTAGCGCAAACATAGACGTCTTTCCCCTCTGAAAGTTCGGGAATGAGTTTCGGAAGGTCAAGTTTCATTACGTCTTCGTTTATTACCGTTGTATTCTTAAAGGGGGCGAGTGTGATATCGAGTATCGGGATAAGTCCGCGGTCAATCTCTACGGCAACGACCTTTTCATATCGCTCTGCAAGTTCTTGAGTAAGGCAACCGATACCGGGGCCTATTTCAAGTATCATACAGTCCTCGCGGTCTGCGCAACTGTCGGCTATATCTTCGGGCACGTTTTTGTTTATCAGAAAGTTCTGACCGAAGTCTTTACGGAATTTTATACCGTTTGATTCCATCAACGTTTTTATAACGGTGGGGTTACATAAATCCATATTTTTTAAAAATCCTCTTGACAAAATAATAAATAAATGTTATAATATTTTTCGGTTTTGAGAAAAACTTTGCTGGTGTAGCACAGTCGGTAGTGCAGCTGATACGTAATCAGCAGGTCGTGTGTTCAAGTCACATCACCAGCTCCAAAGACTCTGTCATTATGGCAGAGTTTTTTGTTTTCTCTATTATAGCATTTTTGTGTGTGAAAATCAATAGAAACTAAAAAAGATTGGCCAACTTCTCATAAGGAAGTTGGGCAGTTTTATTCGCCTACGGCGAGTTCTATTGCTTCGCAGTGATATTCGGCTATCGCCGAGTGGTATTCGCTACGCGAGTTTGGAGGCGAATAAAATATCACTGGAGCCGTAAGGCTTCAATATCACGATCGCGCACGCGATCATATCACTCCGACGAAGTCGGAATATAACTCTTGCTTTCTCTGCTGATTTGTTATATAATGAATAGGGGTATGGGCTTTGCCCGAAGCATTTGTAATACAAATGCGAAACTTGTGATAAA
>JAZOLR010000273.1:0-1731 GCA_045653255.1 Eubacteriales bacterium
GGTTGGCTCTTTGAATGGAATTATCCGTTCTTATGAGAGAAACAAGTACTTTATAATGCTTGATGCTGAACATCTTGAAATGTGCGTCGAGAACAATTTCAGCATTCTTGATGAGATAAGAGAAGTGCGTGTCGGTGACGGTATTTCCATTACGGTTTCTAACGGTATATCCGACGAGGGCGACAATCTCGCGGAGATTGAAAAATCTGCACAGAATGCTCTTGATATGGCGCTCCAACGCGGCGGTGACCAAGTTGTGTATAAAAAGCATGACGGAATTACTTACTATGGCGGAAAAACGAAAGCCGCATTCAAGAGAACAAACGTTCGCGCAAGAGTTATGGCTACTCATCTCATTTCGTTGTTTGGTAGATCCGATAACGTTATTATCATGGGTCACAGAATGAGCGATTACGATTCATTCGGAGCGTCGATAGGTATGGCGAGATTTGCTCTCAATTACGGTATGCGCGTTAATATCGTAGTAAACAAACTTGATCCCAACATACAAGAATGTTTTGAAAAGATTGCAGATATAGAAGCATATAGAAACATTTTCGTTGACGGTGCCGAGGGGATGGATCTCCTTTCTCCCGATACGCTTGTAGTCTTGGTTGACGTTAATAACTTCAATATTGCTGAATCACCCGAATTATTGAAAAAAGCGAAGAACATAGCAATAATAGACCACCACATAAAATCTGCAGAGTTTGATTCTTCTGTTAAGTTGGAATATATAGAAACTACCGCTTCTTCGGCATCCGAACTTATAGCGGAATTTCTCGAGCAGAATATGACTTCCAGAAATCTGTACAGAGAAGAATCCGAACTTTTGCTTTCCGGTATTCTTCTTGATACTAAACAGTTTACAAGAAACACAGGTACTCGTACGTTTGGTGTGGCTCAATTTTTGCGTGGTGTTGGTGCAGAGCCTGGCAAGGCGCAGGAACTCTTTAAGAGCGACGTTGAAGAACTTATCAAAGAAGCGAAGTTCAACACGAAAGTTCAAATGTATAAAAAGCGCTTTGCAATCTCGCCGTGCGACGAGGAATTTGTTGATGCTTCATATAGGACAGTTGCCGCGAAGGTATCCGACAAACTGTTGTCTTTGAAAGGCGTCGAGGCGGCATTCGTTCTTGTTAATATAAACGGCAGTATTCACATCTGCGGACGCTCAAACGGTTATATAAACGTGCAAATTATTCTTGAACGTTTGAACGGCGGAGGGCATTTCGACGTTGCAGGTGCGCAAGTAGCAGACGATACAATGAGAAACGTTGTAACTCGATTGCAGGCATCGATTGATGAATACGTAGAAAAAATGAACTTATAAACTTAAATTACAAGGAGAAAAAATAGATGAAAGTAATTCTTTTGAAAGACGTTAAAGGTCAAGGAAAAAAAGATCAGATAATAGACGTATCCGACGGTTATGCAAAAAACTTTTTGTTGCCGAAAAAACTCGCTATAATCGCTGATGCGAAGGCTACAAACGAACTTAAAGGCAAAGAAGAATCCCGTCAACATAAAATAGACGAAGAACGCAAAGCGGCATTTGCACTTTCTGAAAAACTCGCTGCTACAACGGTGAAAATTAAGAGTGCTTCGGGCGCTGACGGAAGACTTTACGGAGCAGTTACAGCGAAAGATATTGCAGAAGAACTTGACTCTCAGTTTGGAATTAAGATTGATAAGAGAAAACTCAATCTTACAGATCCCATAAAGACACAC
>JAZOLR010000274.1:0-1764 GCA_045653255.1 Eubacteriales bacterium
TGCGGATATGCTCTTCCGCGCGGTGCTTTCGCTGGAAACTGTAGAGCAGTGCTACGACTTTTTCGAGGACCTTTGCACCAAGGTGGAGCTTCGCGAAATGTCGCGCAGATTCGAGGCGGCACGTCTTATACGCGAAGGAGAAAAATATACGACTATCGTTGAAAAAACAGGGCTCAGCACGGCTACGATAAGCCGTGTGAACGGCGCTCTGCGCGACGGCAACGGCGGTTATTCACGCGCGCTTGACGATCTTGGGGTGGAAAGAAAATGAACGAACAGTATACTTCACTTTCACTTTTCTACGATGCTTTTATGCAGGATGTGGATTACGGAGCGTGGTGCGATTTTTATGAGGAGGCTTTTCGCAGATTTTCCACAGATAAGGTGGAAAACCTCGCGGATATGGGTTGCGGCACAGGCAATATAACAGTGCCTATGGCAAAGCGCGGATACTCCGTTACGGCGCTTGACTTGAGCGAGGAGATGCTTGCTCTGGCAGAGCAGAAATCGCAGCAGGAGGGCACGGACGTGCGCTTCCTGTGCTCGGATATGCGCTCCTTTAACCTCGGCTTTCGCGCGGATGCGGCAATATCCTCCTTTGACTGTATAAATTATCTGCTTAAAGCGACGGACGTGGAGGCGGCATTCTACCGCGCGCACGAAAACATAAAGCAAGGCGGCTTGTTTATTTTCGACGTTGCTACTCCGCATAAGTACAAAAACGTTCTTGCGGATAACTCGTTCGTGTTTGAAAACGAAGACGTTTTTATGACTTGGGAAAACTATTTTAATGAAAAAAGCGGCATATGCGATTTTTACCTTACGTTTTTTGTGCGAGAGGGAGAACTCTGGCGCAGAGAAGAAGAAGAGCAGCGCCAGCGCTCTTATTCGCTGAAAACGATACGCAAAGCGCTTAAAAACACGGGCTTTTCCGTGCTCTGCGAATGCGGAGATATAGATTTTTCGCCTCTTTGCGAGGAGAGCGAAAGGGCTTTCTTTATCTGCAAGGCAGAATGAAATTGAAAAAAGACGCGAAAGCGGGCTTTTCATAAGGAAGTTTAATTCAATTTGATTCGCAGAAAACAAAGATGAACCCCGACAGACAAAAGTCCGTCGGGGTATTTTATATTATGAGCCAAAACATTTCCGTTCTATGCCTTGTCAATCCATTGCATAGATTTACAATCAAAAAACAGTTCAACTTCATTTTCCCAATTTAAAAATTCATAGCAAGTCATTTTCAATACATTATTATTCCACTCAATAAATTCCAAACTGTCGGGGTTAATGGGTGTATCTATTCTTTTTATATCCTTTATTTTGGGGGTAGTAAACATCTCGAAATTATACCCATCTGTAACGAAAATATCTCCAAGCGGACTTGCAGTTATACCGACATATGTCGGTTGAGAAAGATATTCTATCACTTCTGCGCTATTTATGTCTAAAACATACATATGATCTGATGTCAAAACAACAACTATACCTAATTTTTGCGATATAGATACTCCTTTATAACTTCCTCTGAATTCGCCACACCATTCTCCACTCTCATCAATGAATTTTATCCATATCCAATCTCGCGAATTCCAAACACTATTAATATCATATATTTTTTCGAAATACTCGCCGTCATGCGGTTGTTCGATATGTTCTGCACCTATAATCATAAATAGATCCTCTTTGTATTTATTTTATCGCCAGTTTCGCCTTTGTATTACAAAGGCTTCGGGCAAAGCCCATACCCCTAAAGATGCACGAGCG
>JAZOLR010000275.1:0-8468 GCA_045653255.1 Eubacteriales bacterium
CTTAACCCGAGTTCGCGGGCGACTTCTGCTTGCGACATTCCCGCCGCCTCGCGTGCTTGTTTGAGTCTTTCGCCTAACATTTTACTAACCTCCGTAATTTTTTTAATTGTTTTTGCGGTTTTTATAACTCTCGGTTATTGACAAGCGTAATTATTTTTGGTATAATACAAATACCACTCTATATTACATCAAAACTCCGCTTGCCAATTTCCGAGCGGGGTTATGGGGCGTTGTTACGCCTAAATCCATAACCTTGCTTATATTTTATTACACATTTGCGTAATTGTCAAGGGGGTTTATGTAATTTCCCGTAAAAATTTTAATTTGAGGTGTTTTTTATGGAGATTACACAAAGAATTTTCGACCTTTTACAACAACAAAACAAAAAACAATCCGATTTGGCGCGTTTTCTCGACGTGAGAGTTGCAACAATATCGGAGTGGAAACGCAACCGTTGTACGCCTTCCGTTTCGGTTATCGGAAAAATTGCCGAGTTTTTGGGCGTGTCCGTTGATTTCCTCGTTACGGGCAAGGAATACGCGCCCTCTCCCTCTCAAACGGTAAATCAAGGCATATTCGGCGACCGTAACCACAACAACACCGTTACAATAAACGGTAACGGCACGGTGGAGATTTCCGAGTTTGAGTCCGAGTTAATACGTATCTGCGCGAGCCTCGATATTCGCCGCAAAAACGCGCTTTTGACGTATGCGTACAAACTTGAAAACGAGATGTCGGAGGCGTGATAATGCAAGACTATGAAAAAAATCTTTTGGCGCGCGAGTTAGAGAGTACAAATATTGAAAGAGCGATTGAATTGTACGAGGAAAACGTTGCGAGCGGTTTTGAGGGTAATTTCCCGTATGATAGATTGATTATCATTTATAAAAAACTCCGCCGTTACGACGACGCTATACGCGTTTGCAAATGTGCGATTGCAATTTACGAAGGCAAGGAACAAATTACATATTCCGACGGACACACAAAACTCTCTAAATTTCAAGACACCTTATGCTCACTTACAGATTTGGCGAGTGGCAAAAAGCCACAACCAAAAACCAAGCCTTCTACAAACACGAAAGCAAAAACCACAGAGGAAAATAAAAAAGACGGCGACAATGCGCCGTCAAACAATCGTGAGGTTGTTTCGTGGAGTGGTATATTAGATTTGTTGGGAATAAAAAGGACTAATGGGCGCGAGTTTAAGGGTAAAAGCCTTTTATCGTTACTCGACGATTACGTTGTCGTTGACCTTGAAACAACGGGTCTTATGCCGTCTTTCGACGCGATAATCGAGATAGGCGCGATACGGTATGCGGGCGACGTCGAAGTCGCGCGTTTCCATTCTTTCGTATCTGTTGGCGTCCCTCTCGACCCGTTTATCGTTGAGCATACGGGAATTACCGACGCTATGTTGGAGGGCGCGCCCAAGATTGAGGAGGCGTTGCCGCGCTTACTCGAATTTGTCGGCGACTCCGTACTCGTGGCGCACAATGCAAATTTTGACGTCAATTTCATATACGACGACGCGGCAAATCTGCTCGGCGTTAAGTTTATAAACGATTTCGTCGATACAATGAGGCTCGCGAAAAAATGCGGCTTGTCCGTTGAAAATCACAAACTCGTTACTCTCGCGGAGTATTTCGGCATATCGCAAGACGTCGCGCACCGCTCCGCCGCCGATTGCGAAACGACGCACGCGTTATATGTTAAACTGAAGGAATACATAGCCGCAAACGGCGTATCGCTTGCGCCCAAGCATTACGACGGCTCTATATCGGGCATTACCGCCACGACAACCGACATCGACCCCGACAACCCGTTTTACGGCAAAGTGGTCGCGTTTACGGGGACTCTCGAAAGTATGGTACGCAAAGACGCGGCGCAACTCGTCGCAAACCTCGGCGGCATTTTGGGCGACGGCGTAACAAAGAAAACAAACTTCCTTGTTTTGGGTAATTTCGACTATTGCTCCACGATAAAAGAGGGCAAGTCAAGCAAACATAAAAGGGCGGAGCAACTTATCCTCAAAGGGCAAGACCTTCAAATTATCCCCGAGAGCGTATTTTTAAGTATGGTTGAGGAGGATTGATATGCAAAACGCGGTAATATACGCCCGCTATTCCTCCCACGGGCAAAACGAGCAAACAATCGAGGGGCAAATCCGCGTTTGCTCCGAGTACGCGCAACAACACAAATTGCGCGTCGTAAATATCTACATCGACAAGCACAAGACGGGTACGGACGTCAACCGCCCGCAATTCCAAAAAATGATTGACGACGCGGCGACGGGCGCGTTTACGCACGTAATCGTTTATATGATTGACCGTTTCGCGCGCAACCGTTATTACTCCACCGTGTACCGTTGGCAGTTGCAACAACAAAATATACGGGTCGTATCCGCTACCGAGAATATCTCGGAGTCGGAGGAGGGCGAATTTTACCAAATGTTTTTGGAGTGGAACGCCGAGAAATACTCGACGCGCCTATCAAAGAGAGTTCGCGAGGGATTGACGACATCGGTTGCAAACGGCACGTTTGCGGGCGGGTATCTTATATATGGATATAAAAAGGAAGGCAAGCGCGTCGTCATTGACGAGGCGGAGGCGGCAATCGTCCGTTACTTTTTCGAGGAGTACGCAAACGGAGTATCAAAAAAGGACATCGCCGAGGCGTTAAATGCTCGCGGGGAGCGTTACCGCGGTAAACCGTGGCGCGGGCGCGATTTCGATAAAATGCTAACCAACGCAAAGTACACGGGTACGTTTGAGTTTGGCGGGCGACTCTGCGCCAACACTTACCCGCAAATTATCGACAAGGCACTTTTTGACAAGGTACAACGGCGCGCGCAACAAAACAAATACTTCTCGGGCGCAAACTCCGCTCGGATAACCTACCTTTTACAAGGTAAATTATATTGCGGTCATTGTGGCGCAAATATGGTCGCGGACGGCGGCACGAGTAAAACGGGCGCGGTTTACCATTATTACGCTTGTACGGCAAAGAAAAAACGCCGCACTTGTACCAAGCGCAACGAGAAAAAAGACTTTTTGGAGTGGTATGCGACCGAGCAAACCGTCGCGTATCTTTCCGACCCGCGCCGCGTCGCTCTTATTGCCGACGATGTTATTGCGTACTATGAGTCCCGCACCGATACAAGCGAGATAAAGCGCATAACGGTCGAGCGCACGAGGATACAAAAAGAGATTGACAACGCGGTCAATCTTATGGTATCGGGCGTATCTCCCGAGGTCGTAAAGACGCTCGATAAAAAGATTGTGGAGTTGACCGCACAACTTAACGACCTTACCGAGTATCAAGCGAAGTTGGAGTTAGAGCGCGGGTTGCAAGTTCGCCGCGAGGATATAATCGCGTTTGTGGCGGAGTTTATACGAGGCGACCTTCACGACAAGGATTTTCAAAAACGCATTATTGACAACCTTGTCAACGCGATGTATATTTACGACGACCGCGTCGTGCTATACTTCAATATAAGCGGCGGACGCGAAACGGCGTTTATCGGCAAAGAGGATACCGACGAGGCGTCGGGCGTCCCTCTCGACGATAATAATAACGCGCACGCGGGCGCGGGTGGAAGTGTTCAAACTTTAACCCCACCACTCCGCCAAGAGCGACAATGTTTGAACACGCCGACGATACGGTATATTTTCGTACGTGGCGTCGCAGGCATTGTCATTACAAGAGAAAAAGGCAACCAATAAAACGGTTGCCTTTTTCGTTTTTTATTTTCCTTGCAATTTATCGACCGCCCACCGTAAAAAATCGGCTTTTGACATTCCCGCCGCCGCGAGTGCGGCGGTTACTCTCTCGTATTCGTCGGCTTTGAGATTGACCGCAAATTGCTTGTGCTTATCCTTGACCTTCTCGGCGTACCTTTTGTCCGCCGCCTTTTGTGCCTCGCTCCTCGCCACGGTTGCACCTCCTTATATTGCGTCGCTCGCGGCGACAAACTCCTTCAGCGCGTCAAAGGTCGGGCAATCCGCCTTTGTGATGTTGAACGACACGCCGACGTTGCCGAGGGACGTTGTGAGCGTCCAACCCGTCGCGGTTTCGTTGACGGTGTAAACCGTCCCGTTTTTCTCGATAGTCATACCATACCTCCTTTTGGTACGAGGGCGGCGTCGCCACCCTTTGCAATATTCCGTTTATAACACTTTTACCAATTCGCAACCGCCTTCGTAACGTGCCGCCTCGACGATTTCAAACAGTCCCGCATTTACGAGCGCGTTTATCGTTTCCGTCTTTGCTCTAACCAATAGCACGCTATCGTTTTTAATTCTATAAAACGCCTCGGCAATCTCTCGCCAATCCTCGGGTTCTCTCGCCTTGTATTTCTCACTTGAATTATACAAACCGTTGCAAATCCAAGCGGTCTTTAATTGATTTTGTTCTCCTCTCGAATTGTCGAAAAACTCCTCGAAAGTTGCGTACTTTTTTATAATTTCTATTGTGTGTTTAGCCTCGTCGTAAATTCTTTGTTGGGTTTTGCTTAATTTCACTTTTTGCGTCCTCCTTATTGACAAATCACTTTGTTTTTGATATAATAGGACTTACGAGGGCGGTTGCCTCCGCCCTCTGCCTATCGGCGATTATTTATCGCCTTTGGGTTTTGCTTTTGCCTTGCTTGCCTTTGGCTTTTTGAGGGTGATTGTAACTTTTACACTTGCGACGGTGTCGTTACTTTCAACCGCTTTTGCCAAGTCTTGCAAGGCTTTTGTTATGTTCTTCATAACTGCTTACCTCCTTTCTGTATATATTATATCATATCTATATGATATTGTCAATAGTTTTTCGCAAATTTCTTTGAAAAATTTTCAATTATTTTTGATAGCAAAACACCCTCCGCCGTGGAGGGTGTTTTGCTATTTAATTAAAGTATTTTTCACCGAGTCGGGACGCCCAACCCTCAAACCATATCGAGTCATAAGGCGGGAGAGTTGCGCCGCGTCCGCGGTGCTTTACCCACTCGCGCCACCAATAACGGACGGCGGAAGGGATACAAACGACAAACGGCATAAACACGCCGAGGATAATGTTTTGTATCGCGTGTCCCGCCTTGTGCTTTTTGGTGTGGAGGCTCGCGCCACGGCATACCACGAAAAACGCGCCGAGTTCAACTCCGCCCCAACCGTACCCAACCTCAAAATAAATAAGGTGGTGGAAACGGTGCGGGCGGTGTCCCGTGCAAATCAACACAAGGGCGACAACTGCGCCGATTGACGTCATAATTGCGCCCCACGTGCAAGAGATAAGCCAAAACAAAATTACTTTAATTTTGCTCATTCTGCCACCTCTGCCGCGGGTGCGGTCGTGCCGTTTTTAAGGGTGTAAATTTCCGCCTCGATAGAGTTTTCGACCCACGCGTCAATATCGCCAAAGTTGGCGGCTATGTATGCGCGTACTTCCTCGGACATCTGCGCTTTTGCGGTGTCCGCCGCCATTCGGAGGGCGTTAATCTGCGCGTCCTTCGTCCAAGCGTCCGTACCCTTGATACTCTCAACGTAGGTTTGGAAGGTCGCCTTCACGGACGACGTAACCGCCGACGTTGCCGCGCCCAAGAGTTCGCGCGCCTTTTCGTTCTTGACCTTCGTGTTTACAAGGGTCCTGACCTTTGCCAATACCCAAGAGCCGAGCGCGGTTAAAAGAATAACCGCAATTTCAATTACGATGTTCTGCAAATCCATTTTTAATATACCTCCGTTTTTGCTTTTGCTTTGCACTCCTCGCGGTACAACTGCAAGGCGGCAAATTCTGCTTTGTATTTCTCGTTTTCGGGGTCGGAGAGATAGTTGTTAATAATCGCCTCGACCGCGCTTTGCGAGTATTTCTCGCGCACGTATGCGTCAACGAGTCGCGCATACTTTTCGTCCCTCGTTTCGCCGTTCTCTGCATAATACCAAAGGTCGGCAAAATGCTCGGCGGCGTACTCGGGTGTGATTTCCTCGGACGCGATAAACGCCACCTCGTCGGCGGTGTAAACGGTGTACTCAACGCCTTCCTCGGAGCGCACCTCGGTCGCGAGGTTGTCGCGTAAAATAACGCGAGTTTTGCCGTCGGGCAATCTTTCGATGTCAACGGCGTTTAAGGGTGTGTTTTGTTCTGTCTTATACATAGCAATAAAACCTCCGCTTGTATTGTTTTAGATTTTTAAGCCTTGCAAAATGAGATACGACCGATTTTGCGATGTTGTGCAACTTTCGGACGTCAAGTTTTGCCGCGACTCACTTTGAGTGCGAGTTCTTAATATACCCGTAATAAGCGATAATCGCATACGCGCGTTGTAAGCACATCGCGCCGCACCTCTTGACTTCCTCCGCCGCCCGTAGGAATTGACGCCGCAAGCGCAAAAATATCCGCTTGCGTATCGTTACGTATCCGCGGTGTACTTGATAGCCTCCTATATCAAAATAGGGGCAACCGCGCGCCGCGGGCGACGGCTCACTTCGTCGCCTTTTCTCCTCCTCAAAACTTAAAAATGCGGTTTTCTTTCCGTCTTTGAGTCCGAGCCGCATTTGACTACCTAAAAAGGCATTGACCGCTCGGACGTCGCGGTTAATATCCGCCTCGCGACTCCCAAAATACCCGAAGTCGTCCATAAATGATACCGCCGCTTTTATCAAGTATGTTTTCTTGCCTCGTTTTTCCTTGCTCTGCCCGAGGGCGTAACGTAGGACATAAGACATAAGGTAATTAAACAACCACGCGTCGAGGTATCCGCCGATAATAAGGCAACCTTCGGGCGACATTCGCGCGAGTGCCTTTAACAACGTGATTATCCACGTTGCGGACGGTATCTCCTTTTCGATAACCTCGATAATAACGGAGTACATCGTCGTTTCGTACGCGTGGGTAACGTCGGTCTTTTTGGCATATCGGATATTCGAGGACTTTTTGCGGAGGATTTTTACAACGTGTTTTTTCAAACCCGTTTGTCCGCGGTTTGGTATGCTCGCATATTGACACGGCAAAATTTTCGCGTGAAATAGCGGCATAAGCGCAAGCGCGGCAAGGTGGTCGAAAATTTGGTGAAATATGCAACAATAAGCAATCTTGCGTGTTTTTTGACTCATACCGTCCTTCTCGTATCGAAAAACGACGGGGTCAAGTTCGAGGGCGTTTTCGTCGCCGTCGAGTAACCGTTCTAAACGATTTTGTACCTCGTATCCGATGTTGACAATAGCCTCGTTTTTGAGGGCGCATTTTCCGCCTTGCGCTTGCTCTGCAAGTATCGCACGTTTGGATATGCCCGCATATTCCTCAACGACGCTTGATACGTCACGGCGTCCCCGTTTGCCCTTAAAGCAATCACGGACGGCGCGGAAACATAACGCGTCGGTCAATTCTCGGTATCGTTGTTTCATAAATACAACCTCGCTTACTGATTTTATAGACAAAGGGTTTTCGGTTGACCGTCACTCTTAAAGCAGATAGACGGAGTATTACTACCAACCCCGCGCACGCCTCTAAAAGACGCACGCTCCCGTTTGACGGGGATTGCGGTTTTCCTTGATTTTAGCCTTGCGGCAAGGGTGCTATGAAGTTATAACCTTTTATAGGTCAATAATAAAATCAGTAATCCACGGCACGCCGTTCCAATTCGAGTTCGACGGAGCATTGTTCCCATTCTCGCAAGCAAGACCGCCATTCGTGACACCATTGTTCAAGTTACCGAAACGCCACGGAGAGCGGACGCCCGCGGAGTACGCCCCGTAGAAGGCGGACTTATAGTAACCCGAGGACGAGCCGCCGATGGTCTGCGGGAATAATACGGGGGAGTTGGTATTGACAAAATCCTTGACGTATTGCCACAAGGACGCGACACCTTCAAGACGGATACCCGTATCGAGGTAATCGGCGGTAATACTGCCCGCGATTTTTGCGCTATCGCGGGACTCAAACACGGCGTAATCATAACCGCCCGACGGGTTTGCGGTAACGTTATAAAGTACGTCAATGCCGATAAAGTACGCACCGATTAAAACCTCCATACCCGCCACGCGGAGAGGATACTTCGCCGAGGTCAAGGACACGGGCGACCCGTCAAGGTGATTGCCCGCAATATCCTCGGTCGCACCCGTATCCCACGGCGCGGAGGATACCCACGTTGTCGCGGTGGTGGTGATAGGCTCGTCAAGGTCAAGAGCGGTTGCGCCGTACGACGCGCCGTCGATTTCCACCGTTTCGACCGAGAGGACTTTTACGGCGTGTTTCGAGAGATTGTACGCCGCCGCAACGCCTCGGTCGGGTGCGCTTTCTGCGGAGTTGTCACCAACGATATCGTTTGCGCCGATAACATAACTCGACATCTGCGCCGTTGTTACGATAACGCGCATAACGCCCGCCTCGGCGACGGATACCTTATGTTGGAAATTATAAGACAAACAACCGTTTGCAATATCCGAGTTTTCTTTGTTGAAGTGTCGGTGTTGCCACTCGGACAACGCCCA
>JAZOLR010000276.1:0-8047 GCA_045653255.1 Eubacteriales bacterium
CGCATAGTAAAGCGACCAGTCCTGATCGTTTGCAAAATCGTCAAAGCGTTCGCCTGTATATTCTCCTAACGGTCTGCATGGGTTTTCTACGTTTGGATCTGACGAAAAAACCTTGACCTTTTTGGGATAGAGATATCCGCATGCGGCAAAGCCGTCCGCAAAATTGACGCAACAGTTTCCAAGCAGATTATCTCTTATCAGTCTTTTGTGGTCCGTGCCCGTTGCCAAATCGCAGTAGTAATACATTTGTGACGTGAGTGCGCTCAACCATTGCGGATACGTGTCGCCGTATGCCTTGTGCTTACCAAACCAGAACATATCCCAATATCTCAATGCGATGCCGTACATTTTATAATCGGGTTGTAAATCATAAAACGATTCGGAAATTTTGAGTAATTCGACGGTAGTAGAGAGATATTTTTCTTCACCCGTCAGCAAATACGCCTGAAACAAAAACGTACTCATCAAATTCATCATACCGTTTGCGCAGGATACCTCGTGAGACGACGAAGTTGTTCTTCTTTTCAGTATTGAATCCGCGTGAAACAAAAATTCCGATTTAAGTTTTTCATATTCGGAAAAAAGACCTTCTTTTTCAAGACCGTTCAATATCTCGTATGCTTCAATACATGGAGATTCCTGTTTTGCGCCGCCGAGTTCATAGTATTTGTGAAGCACCCTCGCGGCAATCAAGAGGCATTCTTTCTCCCCTGAGAAGTTGTACCACTCCAAATAATAAGTAGATACCCACGGAAAATTATAAAGTCTCAGGTTTCGGTCATTTACTCCGTCATTTACAAAACCGCTATCTATATCTAAAATCTCGCGTTCTATAAATTCTCTGTGTTTTCGCAGGGATTTTTCTTTTTCCTCGTCATAACAAAGACGAAGAGACAGTGCCATAAGTGCTCCCATAGACAAGCGCTCACGCGCGGAATTGTGATCTCTGAATCCTCTGTTGCAGTACTGCGCGTCACATTCTCTATCGTATATCAGATATGCACCGTCAAGGGAATTTCCGTTTTCTTTTACTTGTTGCTTTTTTGCAATAAAGTTCGTTCGTGTTTCTATGATGTCCTCAAGATTTCCAAGAACGTTCAATTTTACAAACGTGTTTTTTCCGTTTACAGAAACGCACAGTTTCTTTTCACCCAAGGTGTCAAAACTGATGCTCGCACGCGCGTTTTTTCCGTCTGTTGCAAACGGAACGTTCGTGCCGTTGCATTCTGCGCTTATTTCTTTTATTTCGCTTTCCGCGTTCACGTTTATCTGAAACTCTTCGTTCAAAAATCCCGAATACTTGTCCGCAGATACAAAGGATAATTCCTCTCGCTTGTCGGAAAAGTGAAATTCAAAACTGAATTTTTCAATTTGATGCGGCAAAAGAGTCTTTTCTTTTGGATAAAGCACTATATTTCCTCTATCATACGAGGCATTCGGAGTTATTGCAATATCGCAAAGAAGACCGTACCCCGAAAAAGCGCCAAAGGTCGCTCTCTGTATAAGATATGGGGGTTCGCCGTCGAGTTTTACCGACTGTATATTACATACTTCCTCTGCACACCAGATGTGAGAATTGCATCTTTTGTGCAGCATATTTTCCTTTTTGTCAAAAAGACAATTGTAGGGGAAGATGAATCCTGTGTTGTCTTCGTTTAGATGCAAAACGCGGTCGGATATATTTTCAAAAACGTAATCCTCGCAATACTTCCCGTTTTTTACGTAGCGGTTTATCTGAACGGACAGGGACCCGTCGCTATTATATCCTGTGCTTGTAATTTTATCGGCACTTTGCTCTGTATGGCGGTGGCAATATCCTACAACGGAAAAATCGCGGCAATCGTTTCTTATCCAGTTCATTTTGTACGTATCTTCGCAAAAGGAAATTTCCGAAAGTGTTCCTTTTTGCCCGTCGACAGCAACGGTAAAGTTATCACATTTTAACGTCATAGATATGCCCTCCGTTAATTTTTTAATAGGTGCGAATTGCGTGTGATGAAATCTGTGTATGCTCGGGAAGTTCTATAAGAACTATTTCTAGATGGCGGATGTCTGCAACGGAAGAGTTTGCCACCGTTGAAATCGAGGGCATTACCGTGGATTTTACCGTATTTCCATTCTCGTCTACCTTTCGAAGTCCGCAAGGTCCGTCGCTTAAATGCAAGGTCGGAACTTTTCCGTTTCCGTTGTAGGTGTGCCACGTATCTACGCCGCACAAAAATCTTATATTTTCTTCGAGGGTGAAATCTTTTGTATTATACATTGTGCATTTCTCCCTGCGTTACGTTTTAACGTTTTTTATAATATTATACTTTAAATATAACGAAAATTCAATACACATACCGACTTTTATTTGTATTTTTCTGACTTTTCAAACTTTTTCTACAAACCAAAAACGAAAATAATTTGTAAAGAGTGTAACCGAAGACCACTTAAACGAAAATCTGCGTCAGTTTTGCAAAAGATACGCGAGAGTTCTACCCCTTACACTCAGACAAAAAAGATAACAGTACCACAAAAGTGGTACTGTTATCTTTGGTGCCGGTGATCGGGGTCGAACCGATACGGTATCGCTACCACTGGATTTTGAGTCCAGCACGTCTGCCAATTCCATCACACCGGCATATTAAGTTTCGCAACATTGAGATTATAGCACAAGTTTTGGGTAAAATCAATAGTTTTTGAAAAATATTTCTATTAAATGTTGCGTATTTTGAAAAAATGCTTGAAAAACACGTGTTTTATTCGTCATTGCTTTCTCTTTTCGCAAGATTTATTATCGTTTTTCCTAAATTCTCTGCGTATTTCATAGCCAAATACGCGCCACCCTCATTTTTCGTAACGTATACAATTACAAGGTCGGATGACTCAATCATAAAGCGGTTTTTTAGAATTATTGCGCGCTTGGGATGAGCCTTTACGGTGCATTCGGGAATGGTTATGCTGTCGTAATAATCTTCATAATATTCAATGTTGGATATCTTGTAGGGAAGTACAAGCGTCAGCTCGTTGTTATCCTTTCCGTGTAGGCGTTGTGCACCCTTAATAATGCTTGCCGCATACTCGTCAAAATCTCCCATTCGCCCGATAAGAAAATTTACGTATGATTTTTGACGTATCAAATCCTCGACTATTGTAGAAAGTGGTTTGTCAATTTCACGTAGATTATAAATATCTCTGTGCCCGAAAAGAGATACAGTATAAATTTCCATAATTCTGCTCACTAAATCGTAATGTTTGTTTTCTTGAAAAAACATTTGTTTTTATAATTATACTATTGCTTACTAATAAAGTCAAGTGCTTGCTTATAAATATAGCAACTTGGGTATTGTAAAGGTATAATTAAAGCAAAGAAAACTCGGTAGAAAGGGATTCATACCGAAATGAGTAAAGAAGTATCTTTTAAAAATCGCGATAGGTTTATACAGTTGGGGATTGCTATCGCAACTTTGAGAAAAATAAGAGGAATGTCTCAAGAAAAACTGGCTGAAAAAGCAGGAATAAGTCGTTCGCACGTCAGTATAATCGAAGCACCGGGGGCGGCAAACGGATTTTCTCTTGAAGTATTTTTCGATATTGCCGATGCACTTGATATTGATCCTGCCGACCTCATAAAAGCATCCGTATTCCCCGACCAGATAATAACAAAGAAAAATTAAAAGCACCTCAAAAAAGGCTACGGTAAACTGTTTTTTTGAAGAGTTTACCGTGCTTTTTTTATAAAACGCAATAAAGATAACAAAAAAATAAACTTCCCGTAACAAATTGCAGAAAAAATATTGCTAAACTTGATATCATGTAGTATAATATATTATTATGGCATAGGTATGCAAAAAAATTTTAAAAACCACGAAAGCCGATAACGGCAAAACGGAGGAAAAAATGTCAAACGAAACTAAAAAAGGAAATATATCGGTAGAAACCTCTCATATATTCCCCATAATTAAAAAATGGCTCTATTCCGAAAAGGAAATTTTTATAAGAGAAATCGTATCAAACGCAACAGACGCTATAACGAAAATGAAGCGTCTTTCCTCTCTCGGTGAGATAGAAGCACCGACTGACCCCTATAAAATCACGGTTTCTTTCAACAAAACCGCAAAAACCATTTCCGTATCCGATAACGGTAGCGGTATGACCGAAGACGAACTTGACAGATACATCTGCAAAATGGCTCTTTCGGGCGCAATGGAATTCATTGAAAAATACGAAGGCGGCGACGCATCAGGAAACGGTATAATCGGTCACTTCGGTCTCGGTTTCTATTCATCGTTTATGGTAGCCGACAGAGTAGAAGTGTTGACGAAATCCTACAAAGATGCACCTGCGCTCCATTGGGATTGCGACAGCGAGAGCGAATATACGGTAGAAGAATCCGACCGCACACGCGGTACAACTGTTACAATGCATATAAACTCCGACGGAGAAGAATACTTGAACGAATACAAACTTCGCGAAATTCTTGACCGTTACTGCTCGTTTATGCCGATAGAAATCTATCTTGAAGACGAAGAAAAAGAAGAAAAAGACGGCGAAGAAAAAGCAGAGCCCACACCCATAAACGATACGACACCTCTTTGGCAGAAGAATCCTTCCGACTGCACGGAAGAAGAATACAAATCCTTCTATACGAAAGTGTTTGCCGACTATCGTGAGCCCCTCTTCTATATGCACATAAATGCAGATTACCCCCTCAACTTCAAGGGAGTATTGTATTTCCCCCGTCTGCGTGAAAACTATGAAAGCCTTGAAGGTAAAGTAAAACTTTACTATAATCAGGTTTTCGTTGCAGATAACATAAAAGAAGTAATCCCCGAATATCTTCTTATGCTCCGCGGTGTGCTTGATTGCCCCGAATTGCCTTTGAACGTATCGAGAAGTTATCTCCAGAATAGCGGCTACGTTACGAAAATATCCGCCCATATCGTAAAGAAAGTAGCGGATAAACTCAACTCAATGTTCAACAACGATAGAGAAAAGTTCGAAGAAATGTGGGCAGATTTGCGCACTTTCGTTGAATACGGTTGCATAAGCGATAAAAAATTCTACGACAGAGTTTCTTCTTCCGTCCTTCTTGCCCTCGTAGACGGCAAAAAGAAGACGATAGACGAATATCTCGAAACCTGCCGCGAAAAGCACGAAAATATAATCTACTACGCAACAGATGAAAAAATTCAGTCGCGCTACATCTCTATGTATCAGGACAAAGGCATAGAAGTCGCGCTTTTGGACGGTGTCCTTGACGGTAGATTTACAGAAATCGTAGAGCGCAATAAAGAAAACGTAAAATTCAAGCGCGTTGACGCAGACCTCTCCGCATTGAAAGAAGATGGCGAAGCAGAAGAAAATGCGAAACTGTCAGAACTTTTCGCGTCAGTTTCGGGCAACGATAAAATAAAAGTAAATCTCGAAGCATTGTCGGATGCAACAGTTCCCGCACTCCTCACAGTAAACGAGGAAATGATGCGTATGAACGAAATGATGAAGATGTACGCACCAGATATGCCGTTGCAACCCGTTGAAATGACACTTTCCCTTAACAAAAACAACGAAGTAGTGAACAAACTTTCAAACGGCGAATACGGTGAAAATGAAACCGCCGTTGCAAAGCAGATATACGGTCTTGCACTCCTCTCGCAGAAAAAACTCTCTGCCGAAGAAATGCGCGACTTCCTTGACAACAGTTACACACTTCTCTCAAAACTTTAATGAATACGGAAAAGAAGAACGAAAATGCCAAAAAGGTAGGAGAAATTCTATATTCGCAGGAACGAAAAATTTCCTGCGAATATGAAAAACGCCTTATCCAGATTGGCGAAGCGGCAAAATATCTCTTTTTGCAATCGCTTGAAAAAGAAAACGGCGCAA
Organism: Eubacteriales bacterium; assembly: GCA_045653255.1. GTDB lineage: Bacteria > Bacillota > Clostridia > Oscillospirales > CAG-272 > UBA1740. The sequence continues at coordinate 5,869 of JAZOLR010000276.1, forward strand.
CTTGGGAAACTATCCTCTCCGACGTGAGAGAATACTGCTCGACAGAGTTTGCGACTTTCAATTTTCACCCTCAACTTTTGGCAGGGCATAAAAGAAAAATAGGCGTTGCGTTTTCCTCTCTTCGCGAGCAGGATAAAATAATCCTCTCCGACGAAATCTCTCGGCTATTTTCCACGTCCGAACACTCTTTCGACTATATCGACTTGCTTTCTGTAAAAGAGGCGAAAGACGGAGTCATAACCTACGTAAAAAATATAACCGCAGACAAAGCGTACGATGCTTTTTCATCTTGCTTTGATGAGACGAGAGTGTTATATTCGCGCAACTTTGACGAATGCTGTGAACAAGTCGCGAGAAAAAACGCCGACTATTGCATACTTCCTCTTTCTTCTCTTGAATCGGGTGAACTTTACTCGGTGAAAAAGCAGATAGATATGCGTGAACTCAAAATATGTGCGGTGTATAGACACGCAACCGAAACGGATAGCGTGACTTATGCACTCCTTTCTGACGAAAACCGATTTATACTTGACGGCGCGAAAATCTATTTTGAGTTTTCTCTTGGAAGTGATAACGCAGAAGACGTTAAAACTATACTTTCCGCACTTACCGCTTACGGTCTTGAACTTTACAAAATCACAAGCGACGCAAGTTCAAGCGGAGAGGGATTTACTTATCGCTTTACAGTAGAACAACGAGAGGGAAATTTGCTCTCGCTCGTTATATTCCTTGAAATTTTCTTCAAAGGTTGGAAAAACTACGGATTGTATAGCGAAATTTAAGGAGAAATAAAAATGAAACAGTTGAAATATAAAACAAAAGGCACGTGCGCCCGTGAAATTTTAGTTACTCTCGACGGCGACACCATTCTTGAAGCGGAATTCGTCGGCGGTTGCAGCGGCAACACTACGGGGATTTCCTCTCTCGTTCGCGGAATGAAAGCACAAGATGCGATAGAAAAATTGAAAGGGATAAAATGCGGTTTCAAACCCACCTCTTGCCCCGATCAACTCGCACTCGCTCTTGAAAAGTGCCTTGAAGATAACTAATTACTGCTTTTTGTATTTTTATATATTTGTATCGAGGTAAAAATGAACTATATCAAAGAAATTGAAAAATGGCTTGCTTCGGATTTTGTTTCCGAGGCGGAAAAAAATGAAATAAAAGCAATAGAGAACGATGACGAGAAAAAACAACTCTACTTCGGCTCTACTATGCAGTTCGGTACTGCAGGTCTTCGTTCTACAATGAACGCAGGCCCTGCTTGTATGAATATTCACACCGTCGCGCAGACAACGCAGGGAATAGCAGAACTTGTGAAAGCGGAAAAAGGAACGCAAAAAGGCGTTGCAATAGCGTACGATAGCCGCAACAACTCCGAACTTTTCGCCCGCACTTCTGCGTGTGTACTTGCCGCAAACGGAATAAAAACCTATTTGTTCGACGATATTCGCCCCACCCCCGAACTTTCATTTGCAGTAAGAGAACTCGGTTGTATCGCTGGTATAAACATCACAGCATCCCACAACCCGAAAGAATACAACGGCTATAAAGCATACTGGGAAGACGGCGCGCAGATTTCACCCGAGCAGGCGAAAACAGTAAGCGCAGAGCGCGAGAAGATAGAACTTCTCGGCGGCTCAAAGACCTGCGATTTTGAAACTGCGGTAAAAGAAGGAAAGATAGAAATGCTTTCTTCGGATTTTGACGAAAAATATCTTTCTGCCGTGCTTAAAACACAGATAAATCCCGACGTGATAAAGGAAGTTGCAGACGACCTTCGCATAGTCTACACACCTTTGCACGGCGCAGGAAGAAAACTCGTTCCCGAAGCGCTTTCGCGTATAGGATTTAAGCATATCTACACGGTAGAAGAGCAGATGACACCCGACGGAAACTTCCCGACAGTAAAGAAGCCTAACCCCGAATACGCAAACGTGTTTACCCTCGGTATTGAAATAGCGGAAAAAGTAGGAAGCGACCTTATCATAGCGACCGACCCCGACGCAGACCGCGTAGGCGTAATGAGCCGTACAAAAGACGGTACTTTCGCCACCATTACGGGAAATCAGATGGGCGCGCTCCTTCTTGACTACGTAATAAACGCAAGAAAGAAAAAAGGCATACTCGGAAAGTACGACTATGCGGTAAAATCCATAGTTTCCACCGATATGGCATA
>JAZOLR010000277.1:0-1052 GCA_045653255.1 Eubacteriales bacterium
TGTCGTAGGCGCATTGCGCTATTCCGTAATTCACGTATACGTCGTTGCAGTTTGGAGCAATGCTCGAATAGAATGAGTAGTTTGAGGGGGCGGGTGCGTTGTAGTGGAGAGTGCCTCGGATATCCTTCGCACTTGAGGTGATATTGCCGTTTTCGTCGCGCTCGGTCTTCACCTTGTCCGCATCGACAACTTCACCGTCGAGGATATTATACGAGCGGGAAAATGCGTGTGCGTGGCCTGTGAAAATTGCGTCAATATGTATATCTTTGAGCATTTCTGCGAAAATCTTACGCATTTTGAAAGTCTCTGTTTCTCTGCCGTCCAACTTGTAGTCCGCACCTTCAACGTAGGAATACACGGGAACGTGATTGAAGATAATGCGCCACTTCGCTTCGGGGTGCGCGTCTATCGCTTTGAGAATAAACGCTCTGTGGTCTTCGGCACTTCCGCAGTAATTTGTGGGGGTGTGTACTATGGAATTTAAACCTATAATAAGCGCGTGACCGCAAGTAAAGTAGAAATCTCCGTGGGAGTTGTCTGCGAAATGTCCCGTTTTGCCGTCATCGTTCGGCATATCGTAGTGGAAGCGCGTAACTCCTGCGTAGGGCGTGGCTTCGCTATGGCAGAGCGCATCGTGATTGCCGAGGACAGATGCCAAGGGTGTCATCTTCATAAACGGAATACTGAAAAACTCCTCGTGCTCTTTTTCGGAATACATTGCAACGCCTTCAAGCGTTTTGTTTTCGGGGTGTGCAAATCTCTCCGCGCCCATGTGGTACACCGATGCGTTGTCACCTATGCTCATAACGAATGCGGGCAATTCCTCGCCGTACTCGCGGATATGTCGCAGACACTCGCTGAAGTTGACAAATTTCAAGTGATAGTATACGTCGTTTTCTTTTCTCTGGTATACGTTGAAATGCACGTCGCTGACAATTCCGAAACGGCACTTCTTCTTCGGGTCTTTCGTCATTGTAAAACGGTATACGTCAAGGTCATACTCGTTTTCGTCACCGACGTTGTATATGTATTCTTCGCCAAGTTCAAGGTTT
>JAZOLR010000278.1:0-2337 GCA_045653255.1 Eubacteriales bacterium
TTACTGTGACTGTCAAGGTGGCTATAAATGTTTCCGGTCGTGCCGATATCCGAGTTACCGAGCCACATCTGAATATAAAAAACCGCCTTGTGCGACAGAACACAAGGCGGTTTCGTTTATTTTTCGGGGATTTCTACAAGCACTGCGCGGCAGGGCGAGCCGTCTGCGCCCGACAGATTAAGTGGCGCGGTGTTCAGAAAATAAACGCCCTCCGAAACGTCTGACAAGCGAATACCTTCAAGCAAGACAACGTCGGCGGATAGGAGTATTTTATGGACTTCCATAGGTGCATCTTGAGGGCCGACGGTTTGGGATTCGTTGCCCAAAAGCAAAATTCCAAAAGATGCAAACGATTTTGCGGCATCGGCAGAAACAACGGCGTCTCCCTTGATGAGAATTCTCTTTGCAGATTCTGAATTTTTCGCTTTTGCTTTTTCCATTATGCTGAATGCATCGTCTTGTGTGACAACACCGCAACACTCCGCAACGTACGCCATTCCGACAAATGCTTTTAAATCTATGGAATCTACAGTTTTTCCGTCTTTGATAAAATGAAACGGCGCATCTATATGTGTGCCGTTATGGGCGCACATACTGAATTCCGTAAGGTTATACAAATCGCCATTACCCATCGATTTAAGCACGGTTTTCTTCGGTGTGGGATCGTCGGGATATACCTCGCAAGTGAAAACCTCTTGAGAAATATCGTATATCTTCATAGTTTTTTCTCCGTTACAACTAAAATTCAACGTCATATCGCGTTATCTTACCACAGAAGAATGTCCATAGATATAGAATTCCTCTTGGCTTGGGATACATCCGCTTTTTTGCTTTCAAGTGCGTCCGGAATAAGTTCTACAGCGAGCAAAGCCGTCGGGGAGTTTTCCGCTCACGCAAAACTGACGTTTCGAAATGCCTCGCGTGTAAGTTCTTCAACTGCTCTATAATCTTTTTTCGTTTCCAAACGAATTTTTATATTGTCCGTATCAGACGCCTCATAGAATTTCTTTTGATATTATATCATATTTTTGCGAGAATTTCAACTTGAATAATTTACGCTTTTGTGGTATAATTCAGAAAAGCGAAAAGGAGAACTTTTATGAATAGCAATCCTACGAAAAGCGAGACGGAATTTATAAGAGGTGAATTGCAAAAATTCAACGATACGAACGTCGGAAGTGACGGTCACACTCCTCTAAATATTGTGGAATACGACGGAGACGACAAAGTTATTGCAGGAATTCTCGGCGGTACTTATTGGGGCTGGATGTACGTAGATATTCTATGGGTGCACGAAGACCACCGCCAAAAAGGCATTGGAACAAAACTCCTTTCAGAAGCAGAAAAAGAGGCTATTCGCCGTGGATGCCATCACGCGCATCTCGATACAATGAGTTGGCAAGCACCCGAATTTTATAAGAAGCACGGCTACGAAATCGTCGGTATTCTCCCAGATATTCCAAGCGGAAACCAAAAATATTTACTTATGAAAGTTTTAAAGTAGCGCAACGGTCGGCTACAAAATCAACTACTTTTTGCGTTCAGTCAGCATATCGTAATTGACGTTTGAAATTAAGTTTTTAAATTTAAACACAAAAACCTCTTGCAACTTTTACATTGCAAGAGGTTAAATTTTATATCAGGGTTATATCAAAAGATATAAAATTTATTTATTCGCCGCAGCAAGAGGCAATGCATCTGACAAGACACGCAGTACCTGAAATTACAAGCGAGAAGAATACAAGCACAAGACCGCTAAGAATAGCCGTTGCCACACTTGTTGCGACTATTCCTACTGCTAAAAGCACGGTAGAAAACAAAATTGCACCGAGTATGCCGACAATCGCGGTATTAAGAGAATTGCAGACGCATCTGCAATCGGTGTTTCTCGCGAACGCCGCGCCGAAAAGCAAGACGGCAAGATAGCCGACGGCAATTCCGAATACTACCCAGAGGAAAGTATTCGTTATCGTTATTACGCCCGTTATCTGAAGAAATGCGGTAACTATTCCGACTACGATACTCGCGATGATTGCGATGATGTTGCAAAGGCATTTGCAGTTGCAGTTGAGATTTACACAAGCCATTATTTTCACCCCCAACATCAATATATGCGTAAGCCGTCAAAGAGTGAAAAAACCTTGCCTTCGTTTTTGAAAGCAAGGTTTTTCTGTCAGTTTATCTCTATCACTTTATAGCCGTTTTCGGTTATTACTGCGGTAAGAGTTTCGTTTGTGGCGGTTGTTACCGTGACTTCGGCTGTGCCTTTTTCGTGGCTTACTATCGCTTCTGCGACGCCTTCGGTTTCTTCCAACACTTTTTTCACTCTTGCCTCAC